>NZ_JBIURV010000012.1:0-5256 GCF_044741025.1 Streptomyces sp. NPDC088246 | reverse complement strand
GGGGTGGGCGTGGCCTCGGGGACGGGGGTGTCGCCGCGCAGGGCCTCTCCCCTGCCCGCCTCTTCCCGAACCGGGGGCTCCGCCTTCGGGCCTCCGGCCGTGTCGAAGGCCGGGCGGGCGTGGTGCCAGGGAGCGTCGCTGCTTCCGGGATTCGGCTCTGCCGTCCCCGTCCCCGTCCCCGTCCCCGTCCCCGACACGTTCGGTCCTGCCTGTTCCCGTGCCCCGGCCCCGGCCGTCCCCGGCTTCGCCGCCTCGCGCTGCTGGCTGGCCGAGCCCTGGGACGCGCTGCGGGTACGGCGCGGGGTTTGGGGAGGTGTGGGCTCGGTAGCCGGTGCTGCCGTCTCCGGCTGCTGGCCGGCCGAGCCCTCGCTCACGCTGCGGGCACGGCGTACCGGACGCTCGCCCGCCGCGCGCGGGGTGCGGGCCGGGCGGGACGGGGCGGGCGGGAGCTGGCCCTTGAGGGGGCCCCATTCATTCGGGTCGGGGACGCCGGGCGGCAGCATCGTGCGCCGCTTCGGTCCGCCGTGCTCCGACTCGCCCGGCTCCTTCGCGCCCGGCCAGGCCTTCGCGACGCGTGCCGCCAGCACGAAGTCCTTGCGCAGCGGGTGGCCCTCGAAGCCCTCGGGCAGCAGCAGCGGGACCAGGTGCGGGTGGCCCTCGAAGCCGATACCGAACATCTCGTGTGTCTCGCGCTCGTGCCAGGCGGCGCCCGCGTAGATGTCGATGGCGGTGGGAAGGACCGCCGCCTCGTGCGGAACGGTCGTACGGATCAGGAGCCGACGGACCTTGCCCTCGGCCAGGGAGGCGACGTGGACGCAGACCCGGAAGCCGGTGCCCGGTTCGTCGACAGCGCTCAGCCAGTCGAAATAGGTGCACCCCAGCCGGTCGCGGGCCGTTTCGAGAGCGGCGATCCAGGAGGAGGCCGGTACGTCGACGGTCAGCAGGTCGTAGGCGTACTCGGCCGTCGCGTCCTCGCCGAAGAGCTCGGCCGCGGCGTCCGGAAGCCGGTCGTAGCTTTCCCTGTCATGGCTTTCGGTACCGGTCACTTCTGCCCCTCCCCCCGTGTGGACGGGGCGGCGACCAGGCCGCTGCGCAGTGCGGCGGTGGAAGGACGGCTGCCGCCACCCGTCGCGTACCGCTCACCCAGCGACTCGCGGGCGATCTTCTCCTGCAGCTTGAGGATGCCCTGGAGGAGCGCCTCGGGCCGGGGCGGGCAGCCGGGAACATAGACATCGACCGGAATGATCTGGTCGACGCCCTTCGTCACGGAGTACGAGTCCCAGTACGGGCCGCCGCAGTTGGAGCAGGCGCCGAAGGAGATGACGTACTTGGGCTCGGGCATCTGCTCGTACAGCCGCTTCACGGCCGGAGCCATCTTGTCCGTCACCGTGCCGGAAACGATCATGAGGTCGGCCTGACGCGGGCCGGGAGCGAACGGAATCACACCGAGCCGGATGAAGTCGTGCCGGGCCATGGAGGCGGCGATGAATTCGATCGCGCAGCAGGCGAGCCCGAAGTTGAAGACCCAGAGGCTGTAGCGGCGGCCCCAGTTCAGGACCACCTTCATCGGCTCGGGAGCCAGGCGCGACAGGACACCGAGCCGCTTGGGCTCCGGCAGGAACGTCGGAACGGGCTGCGGTTCGGACCCCACCTCGGGCGTCGGCCCCGGTCCCGATTGCACTGCGGGCCGGTGCTCGGGGGGCGGCGGGCTCGTCACGTCCATTCGAGGACGCCCTTCTTCCATGCGTAGAGCAGTCCTACGGCCAGGAAACCGAGGAAGATGAACATTTCCACCAGAGTCGTCGCCCCATATCCCGGTGCGGCAAATACGGTCGCCCACGGAAACAGGAAGATCGAGTCGACGGCGAAGATCACGTACAGGAAGGCATACACGTAATAACGGACCTGGGTATGTGCCCATCCTTCACCCACCGGGTCCACGCCGCACTCGTACGTCAGGAGCTTCTCCGGCGTGGGAACCACGGGTCGCAGCAGTCGGCCGGCGCCGAAGGCGACGGCGACGAACAGCACGCCGATCACAGCGAGCAGTCCGACCACTGAATAGCTGTGGAAGTAGTCCGACGCGAGAACGGTCGATTCCGCCACGTCCGCCCCTCGCTCCCTCAAACCTGTTCGACGATCTGTACGCACGGGAGTCTAGGCCCTGTTAAAGAGAGGGTAAGCAGTCGCATCGGACAACGGGTGGGGTTATCCCTACTTCACCCCACCCACGAGCCCCATGGCGTGCGCAGGCCTCGCCCGGCAGGCTGGGGCGTATGACCATGAGCCCCCTGGTGCCCGACAACGACCGGCCACCGCCCGCCCGCTTCGCCCTCGATCGGTGGACGTGGAAGGAGATCGCCCATCTCCTGGCCAACCTCCCCATGACCATCGCCGGGTTTGTTTACACAGTGTTCATGATCGGCATCGGCGTGGGGCTTGCGGTCACGGTGATCGGTCTGCCCCTGCTCGCCGCCGGACTGAACGGCGCGCGGCTGATCGGTAAGGCCGAGCGGGGCCGGGCGCGGGCAATGCTCGGGGTGCGGATCGACGAACCGAGCCCGATGGTTCTGTCCCGCCGGGAACAGGGGTTCTTCCCCTGGCTGTGGTCGAGCCTCACGGACCCGGTGGGCTGGCGGGCGGTGCTGTACTCCTTCATACGGCTGCCCTGGGGCGTACTCACCTTCAGCGTGACGCTCGTGAGCCTCTTCGTGCTGTGGCCGGTGCTCCCCTATATCGCGCGGCTCCTCACCCATGCCGACCGGGCGATGGTGCGCGGGCTGCTCTCGCCCTCCGACGAGCTGGAGCGCAGGATCGCCGAGCTGGAGTCGGACCGCGGGGTGGTCGTCGACACGGCCGCCGCCGACCTGCGCCGCATCGAGCGCGACCTGCACGACGGCGCACAGGCCCGGCTCGTCGCCCTCGCCATGGATCTGGGCCTGGCGAAGGAGAAGCTGACGGACGACCCCGAGGCCGCCGCCCGCATGGTCGACGAGGCCCACGGAGAGGTCAAGGTCGCCCTCCAGGAACTCCGCGACCTCGCCCGCGGCATCCACCCCGCCGTCCTCACCGACCGAGGCCTCGACGCCGCACTCTCCGCCATCGCCTCCCGCTGCACCGTCCCTGTGGCGGTGGGAGTGGATCTGCCGGCGCGTCCCGCGGAGGCGATCGAGGGAATCGCCTACTTCACGGTCTCGGAGCTGTTGCAGAACGTGAGCAAGCACAGCGCGGCACGTTCGGCGTCCGTCGAGGTGTGGCGGTCGGCGGACCGGCTGCTGATCCAGGTCACCGACGACGGGCAGGGCGGGGCCCGGATGGACGGCGGTACAGGCATGGCCGGGCTGGCCGAACGGCTGGGCGCCGTCGATGGGCTGTTCGTCCTCGACTCGCCGGTCGGCGGTCCCACGACGGTCACCGCGGAGCTGCCCTGGCGGGACCGGGAGAGGGAGCCGCACCGTACGGGGGCGGCCAAGCGCCCCTAGAGGCCCGGCGGCCCCAGAAGGCCGGCACACCCGGACACGGCGCCCCCAGACCCGGCACGCCTGGGCCCAGCCCCCTGAGCCCCCTGAGCCCCCTGGCAGGGTGGGGAAAACCCCCGGTCGAAGAGGGATACCGCCCTCATGGTGCGCCGACCCGCGACCCAGCACCCTTGATGTACCGGCCGGAACCCCGAAACCACCGGAGAAACCGGCTCCATGAGAAGAAACGGACTGCACCCATGGCCACGGCATACGGACCGGACACTCGGGACCACCAGCGGTCCGGAGCCGGTTTCGGGGGCCCTCCCCCGGTGAAGCACTTCTTCCCGGCCGCGCTGCGCGCGCCTTTCGAGGGCAGGACCTGGCGCGAGTTCGGCTATCTGCTGCTGAGCCTGCCGATCAGCGTGCTCCTGTTCAGCCTCTCGATCACCCTGACGACGCTGGGCATCGGCATGCTGATCACCTTCCTCGGGGTCCCGATCCTGGCCGGCGCGCTGGCCATGTGCCGCGGTTTCGGTGCGATGGAGCGGGCCCGGGCGCGCGGGCTGCTGAAGCTGGATGTGGCGGACCCGGCGCCGGTGCGCGGCAGGACCGGCGGCCTGCTGTCCTGGGTGGGCGCGGTCCTCAAGAGCGGGGTGTCCTGGCGGCATCTGCTCTACGCGCTGCTGCACCTCCCGTGGGCGATCTTCGCCTTCATCCTTTCGCTGACGCTCTGGGTGTACGGGTGGGCCGCCCTCACCTACCCCCTGTGGCACTGGATCTTCCCGACGTACGTGGGGGTCACCGGCCTTCAGCTGTACGGCGACGGCACCCATGACGTCTACCTCGACTCCCCCTTCGACCTGGCTGCGACCAGCGTGTGCGGCCTGATAGTCGTCCTCGTCACGCCGTGGATCATCCGTGGTCTGGCGGGCGTGGACCGGCTGATGGTGTCGGGGCTGCTCGGGCCGTCCCGGCTGGCGACACGCGTCTCCGAGCTGGAGTCGGACCGCGGGGTGGTCGTCGACACGGCCGCCGCCGACCTGCGCCGCATCGAGCGCGACCTGCACGACGGCGCACAGGCCCGGCTCGTCGCCCTCGCCATGGATCTGGGCCTGGCGAAGGAGAAGCTGACGAACGACCCCGAGGCCGCCGCCCGCATGGTCGACGAGGCCCACGGAGAGGTCAAGGTCGCCCTCCAAGAACTCCGCGACCTCGCCCGCGGCATCCACCCCGCCGTCCTCACCGACCGAGGCCTCGACGCCGCACTCTCCGCCATCGCCTCCCGCTGCACCGTCCCTGTGACGGTCGAAGTGGACCTGGCGTCCAGGCCCGCCCAGGCCATCGAGGGAATCGCCTACTTCACGGTCTCGGAGCTGTTGCAGAACGTGAGCAAGCATTCACGCGCGACCCGCGCATCGGTCGATGTGTGGCGGACGGCGGACCGGCTGATGCTCCAGGTCACGGACAACGGGCGCGGCGGCGCCGATGTGTCCTCGGGCAGCGGGCTGGCCGGGCTGACCGAGCGGCTGGACGCGGTGGACGGCGTACTCGTCGTGGATTCCCCGCAGGGCGGCCCGACCCGGGTCACGGCCGAGCTGCCGTGGCGCGGCTGAACACACCCGCACACACGGAGCCGTGACAGGAACCCCCCACCCCCACCGCTCCCCCTCGTCCCCGGCCGCCGGACCGGCTTGATTTCAAGCCGGTCCGGCGGGCCGGACCGGCGGCCAGCCCCAACAGGGGTGGTGGGGGGGAAAAACGCGGGGCCCCCCCCCCCGGGGGGGGGAAACCGACA
>NZ_JBIURV010000011.1:195107-240072 GCF_044741025.1 Streptomyces sp. NPDC088246 | reverse complement strand
TTCCCATTGATCGTCCTTGAGGTCCGAAGGATAGGCACGTCGCTCAGTCATAGAATGATCGAAACCGATGACCCAGGTGTCGCGCTACGAGATCACGGAAACAAGTCCGTCTCGCCGCAGCGCAGATCGGACAGATAGGGGGTTCCCCTATCGAACGCCCTCTCAGGAACGTGTCATTTCCTCAGATCAGAGATCGACGAGCATGAGGACTTCGTCGCGATCGTCGCCAGACCCGAAACGGAGGGCTCCTGGCCAGCGCCCGATCTCCTTCCAGCCGAGGCTTCCGTAGAAGGTCTCCAGCCCCTCTCCAGCACGTGCAGCCAGGTGCAGTTGCTCAAGGGCCATGTCCTCACGCGCGATGCGATGAGCTTCCTTCACCAAGGCGCTGCCGATCCCCTGTCCGCGTCTGCTGGTGGTGGTTTGAACGTGATGCAGCGTTCCCCAGTGGGCGATGAGGGCGTAGGTATCGCAGCGAATGTTGAGCCAGCCCACCAGTTCGTCATCGTCCAGGGCCATCAGGAGGCGGCTGGTTCGGGGGGCGAGGCTTTCGAGGATGGTCTCAAGGGCCGGGGCGGCATCCCGTTCGTCGATGGGAGGGAACGGGAAGCCGGCAGCGCCGCCGGCGTTGGAGACATCGATCCAGCAGTTGATGAGGGCCTGGCGCCGGTCTTGGCCGATGTCCTGCGCGGTGGTCGCCTGTGCGAAGCGGAGCGAGTCGGAATGCATGCAGGGAGGGTCCCAGCAACCACTGACAACGGACGGCTCCGTCACTTCCGGTGCTTCTTGACCGCATCAGCCACGCGTTTCCCGAATTGGGTGGGCTTCATGGGCCGTCCGCGTTCAGCGCGTTCGAGAAGGGGCTGTCCCAGCTCGCGTTCCAGGCGTGTGATCTGCGCGGTGAGAACAGGTTGGGTCGTGCCGAGGGCATCGGCTGCCTGCCGGAGGGTGGGGTAGGGCAGTGCAGCGGTGAACCGTTCGAGCCGATGCCAGCCTGAGGGGCTGCTGAGGGCGCCGCGGAGAAGTGCGGGTGTGCGGGGCGACCGATCGTTGGCGCGCAGGGCAGTGTCGTGGCTGGCTCCGCCGCGGGGCCGCAGTGGGATGTTGTGGGTGCGGGCCCAGCGGGCCGTGTTGGCGGTGCTCATGCCGGTTTCGCGGGCGAGGTCCGGCAGAGTTCGGCGGCGGTGGACGTACTGCTCGATGAGCCAGTCCCGTTCGACGGCGCCGTGGCGCTTGTAGTCCTGTGGACCCTCGCGGAGCAAGATGCCGTACTCCTCGGCGAGATCGGTCAGCACCCTGCGGGAGAAACCGGTGAGGTTGCCGATCTGCTGGAGGGCCGGTGTTCGTCGAGGTAGAGGTGGGTGAAGCGCTCTGCCGGGATGGCTTGCCGGGCTTGCTGCCGAATGCGGCCGGTGGCTCTGGCAGCGTTCTTCGTCAGCGGAGGTGCGGGGGCTGGGTGTTCGTCGAGGACATGCCGGATGGCCTCGACGGTCGTGCCCAGGACCTGGGCAGCGTGCTGAACGGGGTGCTTGCGCCTTCGGACGAGCTGGTGCAGGCGGGGCAGGTCGACGTGCGCCGGGTCAGGTCCGGGAAGGGAGAGCCCGGCCAGCAAGGTGGTAGGAGGCTGCCAGGTCACGGGCTCGTCGTGGATGTGGTGCGAGGCCAGGAAATCGAGGGCTTCCTGCTGGAGGGCGTGTGCGAGTTCGGGGGGCTGAAGCGCGGTGAACCGCAAGGACCTCGCCCGGAACTCTGCGCCGTCGAGCCCACCCAGGTCATCGGGGACGAACTCGGCAGGCAGGCCGCTGAGACGTCGGAAGAGCTGGCTGCGAGCGATAACGGTCGTCACGTGCCCGGACCACAGCAGGTGCAGCACCGCCGACTTCACCAGCGGGCGAGGACAGTCAGGCAGCAGCCGAAAGGCACTGGCCAGCAACATCCCGTCCAGATCCGCAGCCCTCAAGGCGCCGACCATGTCGGGGTCGAACAGCCAGTCGCGTCGGTGGCCAGCGAGAAACCGGATGTTCTCCAGCACGGCTGGGTCCGGCTCGCTCCACACCTTGTACCGCCACCCCCGCGAAGTGACCGCCTCCCGCGTCCAGAAGAACGTGAGGACGACCTCCGGCTTCTCCAGCCGGTGGCGAGGCTTGACGTCCACGACCAGCGGACCGGCATCGGTCAGCAGCAGGTACTCCGGGATGTGTTTGCGGACCTTGCCGTCGATATCGGCCTTGAGCAGGAACGGCTGGGCGACAATGTGCCGCACCTCCGGGGCGAAGTCGGCGAACAGCAGCCGCCCCAACTCCAGCCGGGACTCGTAGATCACATGATCGCGCACGGTCGCCGACCAGTACGTGCCTGAGTAGTGCTGCTGCCCCTTGTACCAGCGAATCGTCCGCCACGGCCGAGCCTCCTGCAGCAGTCCGAGCGGCACAGACTGTCACTCCAGGTCCTCCGCCATGGACTCGTCACTGCGCCGGACGCTCAGCCGTAGACGAGTTGGCTCGTGCGGAACCATTCGTGCTGAGGCCCCGTCCGGCTCTGGATTCACTGCTCGCTGGCAGCCTCACCGGATGGCTGCTGCCGGCCTTCGGCCAGTAGGTCCTTGGCTGTGCCGTTCCCCAGGCAGCTGGCCGGGCACCCTGCGCCGGCCCCGCCGGAGTAGTTGCTCTGCAGGAGATCCTGACGTCCTTGAGCCTGCCGCCAGGGTGGGCCCGACCTCGCGGGCAATGCTCGCAGAGTGGTAGGTCAGGTGACTTCCCAGGCCGCCTCGATCATCTGGAAGATCTCGTCCACCGCGGCCTGCGGATCGTCCGCCTCACGGGCCAGCGAATAGGCGTCGATCACGAACCTCGCGATCGTCCGGCAGGCCGTTGTGGTCTGTGACAGGCCGGGATCGGCAGCGATGGCCGTTGCCAGCGAGTCTGCATGACGCAGCCGCATCGACTCCTCGTACTCCCGCAGGGCACGTGACTCGTCGATCATGCGGTAGATCGGGACGGTGCCGTCCGCCGTGCAGTGCCGGACCATCTCCTGGATCTCGCGGCGCAGTGCGGGGATGAGCGGTTCGTGCGGTGCGCGGTTGGTGACCGCCTGCGTGAGGCGTTGCTCGAAGTTGTCGTCCTGCTCGAACACCAGGGCCTCTTTCGAGGCGAAGTGGGAGAAGAGCGTGGTGACGGCCACGTCGGCCTCGGCGGCCACATCGCGGATGCCCACCGCGTCGTACCCGCGATCCAGGAAGAGCCGCAGGGCGGTGTCGGCGATCTTCTGTCGGGTCGCGGCCTTCTTGCGCTCACGGCGTCCGGGCGGCTCGGTCATGTCGCTGACACTATCAAATCCAAAGGAGTAACTGTTTCTAAATAACAACCGTTAGTGTTACGGTCGGCTGCATGAAGAGAGTGAGCTTCGCCGAGTTCGGCGGTCCCGACTTTCTCCACCTCGAAGGCGCCGAGGAGCCCCACGCGGGCCCCGGCCAGATACGCATCGCCGTGCGGGCGGCGGGCGTGAACCCCGTCGACTGGAGAATCCGTGAAGGCCAGTTCCAGAAGGTCCGCCCGGTCGTCCTGCCCGCCGGAGTCGGGCAGGACGCCTCCGGGGTGGTGGACGAGGTCGGCGAGGGCGTCGAAGGAGTCGAGGTCGGCGACCACGTGTTCGGGCGAGGCTCGAGCACCTATGCCGAGTTCGCCGTGCTGTCGGCCTGGGCCCGAATGCCCGAGGGGCTGACCTTCGAAGAAGCGGCCGGATACCCCTCCGTGGTGGAGACCGCGCTGCGCATCATCCGCCAGGCCGGTGTGCAGCCCGGCCAGACGCTGCTGGTCAGCGGAGCGTCCGGCGGAGTCGGATCGGCGGTGCTGCAGATCGCCCGCGACCGCGGCATCACAGTGATCGGCACGGCCGGGGCCGCGAACCAGGACTACCTGCGCAGCCTGGGCGCCCTCGCCACGACATACGGCGAGGGCTGGGCCGAGCGGGTGCGGCAGCTCGGCCATGTCGACGGAGCGCTCGATCTGGCCGGCTCCGGCGTGATCCGCGAACTCGTCGAATTGACCGGGGACCCGCAGAAGGTGATCTCCATCGCCGATCTCGGCGCGCCGGAACACGGTGTCCGGTACTCCGGCGTGACCGGGAACGTACCGGAAGCCCTCGCCGAGGCCGTCGGCCTCATCGCGCGGGGAAAGCTCCACATCCCGGTCGAGAAGTCGTACACGCTCGCCGAGGCCGCGGCCGCGCACATCGACAGCCGGGCCGGTCACACGCGCGGGCGCCGGGTCATCGTCGTCTGAGCCGTTTCCTGCCCGATGGCACGGCCCGGCAAGCCGCCTTCCTTCCAGCGATCCTGCCCAGCCCCACCCGGCAGGTGGGCCACATGCAAGGAGCTTCATGCACACTCCTGTCACGATCACCGGCGCCGGACTCGGCGGCCTCGTCCTGGCCCGCGTCCTGCACCTCCACGGCATCCCCGTCACGGTCTACGAGGCGGAGTCCTCCCCGACGGCGCGTTCGCAGGGCGGGATGCTCGACATCCACGACCGCAACGGCCAACTCGCCCTCAAGGCTGCCGGTCTGACGGACGAGTTCCGCAGCATCGTCCTGGAGGGCCGCCAAGCAATACGGCTCCTCGGCCGAGACGGGACCGTCCTGTTCGACAAGGCCGACGACGGCACGGGCGGAAGTCCCGAGGTACAGCGCGGCGAACTGCGACAGATCCTGCTCGACGCACTCCCTGCCGGCACCGTCCGATGGGGCCACGAGGCCACCGGCGTCCGCGCCCTCACCAAGGGCCGCCACGAGGTGTCCTTCGCAGGTGGCGCCGCCGTCGCCACGAGCCTGCTGGTCGGCGCGGACGGTGCATGGTCACGAGTGCGACCGCTGCTCTGCGACACCACGCCCGCATACGTCGGCCGGTCCTTCGTCGAGACCCACCTGCACGACGCCGACACCCGACACCCGGCCACCGCGAAAGCGGTCGGCGACGGAACGCTTGTAGCGCTCGACCCGGACGGGAACGGGAAGTGGTTCGTGGCGCACCGGGAGAAGGGCGGGACCCTCCACACCTACATCACGCTGACCAAGCCACAGGACTGGTTCGCGACCATCGATTTCACCGATGCCGCCGCAGCCGCCGCGCGGATCGCGGAGGAGTACGACGGCTGGGCACCGGAACTCACCGCCCTGATCACCGCCGGCGAGACCGCGCCGGTCCTGCGCCCCCTGCACGCCCTGCCGGTCGGGCACCGCTGGGACCGGGTGCCGGGAGTGACCCTGCTCGGCGACGCCGCCCACCTCTCGACCCCCAACGGCGAGGGCGCCAACCTGGCCATGCAGGATGGCGCCGAACTCGGCAAGGCCCTCGCCGCACACCCCGATGACATCGAAACCGCCCTCACCGAGTACGAACGAGGGCTGTTCCCCCGCAGCGCCGCGGCCGCTGCCGCAGTCGCCCACAACCCCACGTCCCAGGAGGTGATCAAGTTCTTCACCGAACGAGAACCAGCGGGAACCTGACAGTGCCGCAGAGGTGAGCGACTGCAAGCTCTCCTGCTGAACGACTTGCTACGTATACGGAGTTTGCCCATGTTTGCTGTGCAATACCACCGCTACGGCGGTTCCGAGGTCCTCTGCGTGGAGGAGGTCGAAGAGCCGCACGCCGGGCCCGGTCAGGTCCGCATCGCGGTGCGTGCCACCGGCGTCACTCCTGTTGACTGCTACCTGCGTTCAGGGTTGCTGCGGGACATCGCCACCCTGGACTTCCCCCACATCCCCGGCATGGATGCCGCCGGAATGGTCGACGAGGTGGGAGAGGGGGTGACCGGCACCGCCGTGGGGGACGAGGTCTTTGGCCTCGTCCCCTTCGTAAATAAGGGAGGCGCTGCAGCCCAGTACGCCGTGTTGGAGGCATGGGCACCCAAGCCCCGGTCGTGGTCCTTCGAGGAAGCGGGCGGCGCCGCAGGCAACATCGACACGGCCACGCGGGTACTGGAGGCCCTGGAAGCCGCCGAGGGCATGACTTTGCTGATCGAGGGTGCCGCCGGAGGCGTCGGCACCATCACCGCACAACTCGCCCAGGCCCGCGGCCTCACCGTGATCGGCACCGCGAGCGAAGGCAACCACGGCTTCCTTGACCAGCTCGGCGTCGTACCGGTCACCTACGGGGCGGGGCTGGCCGATCGCCTTGCCCCACTGGCTCCGCGCGGCGTCGACATGGTTCTGGACGCGGCCGGTAAGGGCTCTCTGGCCGAACTGGTGGCCATCGCCGGCGATCCGCATCGCGTGGTGACCATCGCGGACTTCGACGCCGACCGACACGGAGTGCGGTTCTCCCGCTCCGAAGCAGGGGAGTCGCCGGGCTGGGCAGGGCTGCCACTGGCGGCCGATCTCGCCGACCAAGACCGCCTCACCGTCCCGCTGCACGCCGTGTTCCCGCTGAAGGAGGCCGCCACGGCTCACGACGTCAGCGCCACCGGCCATGCGCGCGGCAAGATCGTCATCGCCGTGCCCTGACAGCCGTGGGCCTGGTCGGGCTCGCCGCCTACCGCCCCTTTCCGTCAGCACCTGGAAGAGGAGCTCAGCGCCCCGGCGATCAAGCGGCGGCGGGCCCGGTCGTCGCACTCGGCCAGCAGCAGTTCCGCGAGGAAACCCCGGTACGACATCTGCTCACGCAACGCAGCCCCGGCGAGATCGGGAAACCGCCCTCGGGCGGTGGGGAGCCGCAGCATCCGGCATGCCTGGTCAATGACGGTAGGCGCGGCTTCCCCGGTCAGCCTCTCCTCGGACGGCCCGGGTAGGACCCGGCGGGGCGGGAGCACCGACTCGAACGGAACCCAGGACACCGCCGCCAGTACGGACTTCCTCAGTCCGCCGCCCTCACCGTCGGCCCACTCGACATCGACCAGACCCGGATCCATCGCCACCCCCGGCTCCGCGTACCTGCCGCAAACGACCGTGACAGGTACAGAGAGAACCGGGCCAGGCAAGTGGGATCAAACCCCAAGTACGAGGCAAACGCCGCCGCTCAGCGCGCGACGCAATGAGAATCCGACAGCACAAACGAGAAGCGGTGAGAATCCGACAACCTCAGTACGACAGGACAGGCATGTGTCCTGTCGCAGCGTAATTGGCGGGATCCACGATGCTGACCTGCGCTGTTGCCATGCCGTTTGAGAATCTCGGGCTCGCTGTTCTCAAACGATATGGCATTCGCGGAAGAGGACCCGTCCTTACCGGTCCTGGTCGACGGGGATGTCGCCAAGCCGAACGCTGAGCTGGGCACCCAGTTCCTGGAACCCCAGAGCTACAGCCACACGCTGTGATGGATAGGGCCGTGCTCTCCACTGCGGCAGCAACCTGGCATCGAGGGCATGGGCCACTGCTGCGGACGCCACGGCCCGGGCCAGGCGCCGGCCCCGATAGTGCGGGGCAACCAGCACACTCAGTTGGGCCACCGACCGCGGCCAGGACCGATACCCGGCCGCGGCTACTACCTCATCGCCCCGGCGAAGACAGAACGCGGGAGAAGAGATGTCCTCCAGACCGCTCTCGCCGACCTCCTCCTCCCCGGTCAGAGCCAGCAGCGCGGCCAGGCCGCCGTCACCGATCGGCAACTGCTCGACCCCGGTACCTTCATGCGCAGGAAGAAAGCCGTCCCGGCCGAGATAGAAGAGCGAAGCCGGCCCGAGGACATCGAGAACAGGCAGCACCGCACGCAAACGAGCGATGTCGACGAGCTCTTTGTGGGTCATCTTCCGCGCGGCGTCGTCCACCATCCTGGCAGCCCGCACGCTCGGCGCAGTGACGATGGCAGCGTCACCGATCCGTACGATCCCGGTCCACGACGGCGGAGACAACCGCGACCTGGGCGCGACCACAACCTTTGCCCCTTCTGAGGGACAGAACTCGACCGGTGTGTCCGCCAGCTCCACCCACAGCTCCCGGGCGCGAACGAGCAAGAGATCGTCAGCCACGGCCGCATCCTGACGCCTCTGCAGCCAGAGCGCGACCGGATTCCTCCCGGACGGACAGCCCGTACCGCAGAACTCGGCCCAGCCGCGACCCATTGAGAATCCGCCACGTCGCGTGAGATGTCACGAGAATCTGCCAACTTGCATGAGACAGGACAGCATGATTCTCACCTCCATGTCCTATTGGACACGCGGTGGACATCCCGGATGAGAAAAGGACACGGCATCTGAGACCCTACAGACCGCCTGCTCAGGTCTGTGCCATGTCCACGAAGCGCGAGTAGTGGCCCTGGAAGGCCACGGTGATCGTCGCCGTCGGGCCGTTACGGTGCTTGGCAACGATCAGGTCGGCCTCGCCGGCTCGGGGGGACTCCTTCTCGTACGCATCCTCGCGGTGCAGCAGGATCACCATGTCGGCGTCCTGTTCGATGGATCCGGATTCACGCAGGTCGGAGACCATCGGCTTCTTGTCCGTGCGCTGTTCGGGGCCACGGTTCAGCTGGGAGAGCGCGATGACCGGGAGCTGCAGCTCCTTCGCGAGCAGCTTGAGGTTTCGGGACATGTCCGAGACCTCCTGCTGGCGGCTCTCTGCACGCTTCGAGCCGCCGGACTGCATCAGCTGCAGATAGTCGATGACCACGAGCTTGAGGTCGTTGCGCTGCTTGAGCCGACGGCACTTCGCCCGGATCTCCATCATGGAGAGGTTCGGGGAGTCGTCGATGTAGAGGGGGGCTGCCGAGACATCCGGCATCCGGCGAGCCAGCCGCGTCCAGTCCTCGTCGGTCATGGTGCCGGAACGCATGTGGTGCAGCGCGACTCGCGCCTCGGCCGAGAGCAGTCGCATCGCGATCTCGTTGCGACCCATTTCGAGGGAGAAGATCACGCTGGGCAGGTTGCTCTTGATCGAACAGGCCCGTGCGAAATCCAGCGCCAGAGTGGACTTACCCATGGCCGGACGGGCCGCGATGACGACCATCTGGCCCGGGTGCAGGCCGTTCGTCAGGGCGTCGAGGTCGGTGAAACCGGTCGGCACCCCGGTCATCTCACCGCTGCGCGAACCGATCGCCTCGATCTCATCGAGAGCGCCTTCCATGATGTCGCCGAGCGGCAGGTAGTCCTCGCTGGTGCGCTGCTCGGTGACGGCGTAGATCTCGGCCTGCGCGGAGTTCACGATGTCGTCGACATCGCCGTCGGCCGCGTATCCCATCTGCGTGATCTTCGTCCCGGCTTCCACGAGCCGCCTGAGGACCGCCCGTTCGTGGACGATCTCCGCGTAGTACGAGGCATTGGCCGCGGTCGGCACGGACTGGACGAGGGTGTGCAGATACGGAGCTCCGCCCACCTTGGTGATCTCGCCCCGCTTGACCAGTTCGGCCGCCACCGTGATCGGGTCGGCCGGCTCCCCCTTGGCATAGAGGTCGAGGATCGCCTGGTAGACGGTCTCGTGGGCGGGGCGGTAGAAGTCGTGCCCCTTGATGATCTCCACGACGTCGGCGATGGCGTCCTTGGACAGGAGCATGCCGCCGAGAACCGACTGCTCGGCATCGAGGTCCTGGGGCGGCACCCGCTCGAAACCGGGGGAACCGCCCTCCCATCCGCTGCTCTCCCTGCCGCGTTCGTGCTGCTCGCCGCGGTCCCGGCCTTCGCCGCGGCGCTGGCGGGAAACGGGCAGACGGTCACTGGGACCGGTGTCGGCCCAGGGGTCGTCCAAAGGCTCGGAAATGCTCACCGGGCCACCTCCTCCCGTCCGCTCCGCGGACCTCACCGTGCCACTCTTTCTTACGGCACAGCACCGACAAACAAGACGCCCGACTCCGGTTCCGGCACGTCGAGTTCTGCGGGGTTCCAGGGCCGGAACGGGGTGCGGGCGCCGGACCACGGTAGGCCGCTCAGCACCGTCAGCCAATCTGGTTATCCACAGGGCATGTGGACGACGGACCAGATGCTGTGGAGAACTCTGCGGAACCTGTGCACGGAGCGGGGGACAGCACTGTGGACAAACTCATAGCACCCACACCATCAAGGCTCTGACCTGGAGTTTCTCCATCCACGGGCTGTGGGGGAGAAAAACTTTCCGAGTCAGCACAAGATCACGACAAACAGCGCACGAGAGAATGCCGGGTAGCAATAAATGTAAGGGCCGCATAGGCATTGCATCTATTACCTGTGGAAGATTAGATTGACCCCCGTGATCCAGGCCCCGGCACCTCTGCCGCCCAGTCGTCGACGGCACGACCGCGAGATCATCTCGCTGGCCGTCCCTGCCTTCGGCGCGCTCGTCGCCGAGCCGCTCTTCGTGATGGTCGACAGTGCCATCGTCGGCCATCTCGGCACACCGCAACTGGCCGGCCTGGCCGTCGCCGCAGCCCTGTTGACCACCGCCGTCAGCGTCTTCGTCTTTCTCGCGTACGCCACCACCGCGGCAGTGGCAAGGCGGGTCGGAGCGGGCGATCCGGCCGCCGCGATCCGGCAGGGCATGGACGGCATCTGGCTGGCCCTACTGCTCGGCATCTTCGTCATCGCCATCACGCTCCCCACAGCGCCCTGGCTCGTGGACGCCTTCGGCGCCTCCGACACCGCAGCCCCCTACGCCACCACATATCTGAGGATCTCCAGTCTCGGCATTCCGGCGATGCTCGTGGTGATGGCCGCGACCGGCGTACTCCGTGGCCTGCAGGACACCCGAACCCCGCTCTATGTCGCCATCGGAGGCTTCGCGGCCAACGGAGCCCTCAATGCAGGACTCGTCTACGGCGCCGGCCTCGGCATTGCCGGATCGGCCTGGGGCACTGTGATCGCACAGATCGCCATGGCCGCCGCATATCTCATCGTGGTGGTACGGGGAGCACGTCGGCACGGCGCTTCGCTGCGGCCCGACGCCGAAGGCATCAAGGCCAGCGCTCAGGCAGGCGTTCCGCTGCTGGTCCGTACGCTGTCGCTCCGTGCCGTGCTGATGATCGCCACAGCCGTCGCCGCACGCCTCGGCGACACCGAGATCGCCGCGCACCAGATCGTCCTCTCCCTCTGGACCCTGATGGCCTTCGCCCTCGACGCCATCGCCATTGCAGGGCAGGCCATCATCGGCCGCTACCTGGGAGCCGATGACGCCAAGGGCGCACGCGAGGCTTGCCGCCGCATGGTCCAGTGGGGCATCGCTTCCGGGGTCGTGTTCGGGGCACTGATCGTCCTTGCCCGGCCGTTGTTCGTGCCCCTGTTCACCGGCGACCAGACCGTTCAGGACACGCTGTTCCCGGCGCTGCTGGTGGTGGCGCTGTCCCAGCCGATCGCCGGCGTGGTCTTCGTCCTGGACGGAGTACTGATGGGTGCCGGAGACGGGCGGTATTTGGCCTGGGCCATGCTCGTGACTCTGGCCCTCTTCGCTCCGGTCGCCCTGCTGGTGCCGACGTTCAGCGGCGGCCTGGCCGCGCTGTGGTGGGCTATGGCCCTGATGATGACCGTCCGCATGGTGACGCTCTGGCTGCGCACCCGATCGGGCAAGTGGATCGTCACCGGAGCCACCCGCTGAGCCACCGACCGACGCCCCGTTTCACGTGAAACAGCAAAGGGCCGTACCCCGCGGGGTACGGCCCTTCACCTGCTCTGGTGAGCTCTGCCCTTAGGCAGCAACGACCTCGATGCCGAGCTTCGCCGCGACCTCGGGGTGCAGACGCACGGACACCTGGTGTCCGCCGAGCGTCTTGATCGGCGAGCCGAGCTCGACGCGACGCTTGTCGACGTCGGGGCCACCGGCAGCCTTGATCGCCGAGGCGATGTCGGCCGGGGTCACGGAGCCGAAGAGACGGCCGGCGTCGCCGGAGCGAACGGCCAGACGGACCTTCACGGCCTCGAGCTTGGTCTTGATCTCGTTGGCCTGCTCGATCGTGGCGATCTCGTGGATCTTGCGGGCGCGGCGGATCTGCGCCACGTCCTTCTCGCCACCCTTGGTCCAGCGGATGGCAAAGCCACGCGGAACCAGGTAGTTACGGGCGTACCCGTCCTTGACGTCGACGACGTCGCCCGCAGCACCGAGGCCGGAGACCTCGTGGGTGAGGATGATCTTCATGATTCGGTCACCCTTCCCTTATCGCGCGGTGGACGTGTAGGGCAGCAGCGCCATCTCACGGCTGTTCTTGACTGCCGTGGCGACGTCACGCTGGTGCTGCGTGCAGTTGCCGGTCACGCGGCGGGCACGGATCTTGCCGCGGTCGGAAATGAACTTCCGCAGCATGTTCGTGTCCTTGTAGTCCACGTACTGGGTCTTGTCCTTGCAGAACGCGCAGACCTTCTTCTTAGGCTTGCGCACAGGCGGCTTCGCCATGGTGTTTCTCCTGTGTGATCAAGAAGTGGGAGTACGAGCTGCCCTAGAAGGGAGGCTCGTCCGAGTAGCCGCCGCCGGAGCCGCCGGAGCCGCCGGAGCTTCCACCCCAACCGCCTCCGCCGCCCTGCTGGCCCCCGCCCTGCTGGCCGCCGGCAGGCGCGCTCGTGGCCCACGGGTCGTCGGCGGGAGCGCCGCCGCCACCCTGCTGGCCACCGCCGCCGGGACCGCCGCCCCAGTTGCCGCCGCCCTGCTGGCCGCCGCCGTATCCACCCTGGCCGCCCTGACCACCGCGACCAGTGGTCTTGGTGACCTTGGCCGTGGCGTTCTTGAGGCTGGGGCCGACTTCCTCGACGTCCAGCTCGTAGACCGTGCGCTTGACGCCCTCGCGGTCTTCGTACGACCGCTGCTTCAACCGGCCCTGCACGACTACGCGCATGCCTCGCTGAAGCGACTCGGCGACGTTCTCCGCCGCCTGCCGCCAGACCGAGCAGGTGAGGAACAGGCCTTCGCCGTCCTTCCACTCATTGGTCTGCCGGTCGAAGATGCGGGGAGTGGACGCGACACGGAACTTCGCGACCGCCGCACCGGACGGAGTGAAGCGCAGCTCGGGGTCGTCGACGAGATTGCCGACGACCGTGATGACGGTCTCGCCTGCCATGGGTGAACCTCTCGGCGGGGATTGCTTCTGGCTGCTTGCTGCTACTCGAACCCGATGACCGCTGAGCTAGATGCTCAGTGGTTCTCGGGACGGAGGACCTTGGTCCGGAGGACCGACTCGTTCAGGTTCATCTGGCGGTCGAGCTCCTTGACGACCGCAGGCTCGGCCTGCAGGTCGATGACCGAGTAGATGCCCTCGGGCTTCTTCTTGATCTCGTAAGCGAGACGACGACGGCCCCAGGTGTCGACCTTCTCAACCTTTCCGTCGCCCTCACGGACGACGGAGAGGAAGTTCTCGATCAGCGGGGAGACAGCGCGCTCCTCGAGATCGGGGTCGAGGATGACCATCACTTCGTAGTGACGCATGTGGAACCCACCTCCTTTGGACTCAGCGGCCACGGTCGTTCCGTGGCAGGAGGGTCGTGATGCGTAAGCAACAGTGTCTCCGAGTAAAACAGCCGCCACTGACAGCACCCTCTGTCGAGAGGGGCCGCCGTGCTGGCCTGGGCAGACACCGGTGCAGACGTTACAGACTACCCGCACACCGGCTTCCGGTTGAAATCCGGTGCTCAGGAGACGCAATCTGTACACATCGGGTGTGAGCGGCGCCACGATGCGCCGCCTTTCGGCCAGGAGGTACTCCATGGCACAGGCAATTCGACCCCGTCCTCCCGTCTCCCTTCTCGCCACGGACGGCAAGACCCATCCACTCCAGGAAGCCCTGGTGGTGGTGACTCTGGTCCTCGGTGCGCTCGCCTTCGTGACGGCGATGTTCCACAGCCTGCATCTGATCAGTTCGTGGGCCGGACTCATCGGGATCCTCACGGCTGCGTACGGGCAGTACGTCTCGGTGACCACGCGTGAGAGGTTCCCGCTGATCATCGGCCTGGGCGCATCCGCCATCGGGTTCTTCCTCGGCATGGCCCACGGCGGCCTCTTCGGCGGCCTGGTGGGCTGATTCGAGACAGACGCAACCAGGCACAACCAGACACAGCCGGACGTACGGGCCCGGCGCGAGGACCCCGTTCAGGGGCCTGGCGCCGCCCCCCGTACAAGGACGGGGCCATCCGGGTCCCGGCGGGACGGACCGGCAAGGGCCCATAGGGCCAGACGGCGCGCTCCCCGGTCGCAGTAGGCTTCGGCGCGAGAGCCGGAGCCCCTGACCGATGGGGACACACCTGCCGAGGAGCGCCCCGCATGAGCCTGACCCTGAGGACCATCAGCCGAGAGCAGCATCTGGCGTACATCCAGAATCTGCCTGCGGCGAGTCACTGCCAGGTCCCGGCGTGGGCTGATGTGAAGACCGAATGGCGCTCTGAGAATCTGGGATGGTTCGACAAGAGCGGCGAGTTGGTCGGTGCCGGTCTGGTGCTGTACCGCCAGCTGCCCAAGATCAAGCGGTACCTCGCGTACCTTCCCGAGGGCCCGGTCATCAACTGGCACGCCCCCAACCTGGACGACTGGCTCCAGCCCATGCTGGCGCATCTCAAGCAGCAGGGCGCCTTCTCCGTGAAGATGGGCCCGCCGGTCGTCATCCGCCGCTGGGACGCGGCCGCCATCAAGTCCGGTATCCAGGACCCCGATGTGAAGCGCCTGCGCGATGTCGAGGCCACCCACATCGAACCGCGCGCCTTCGAAGTCTCGGACCGGCTGCGGAAGATGGGCTGGCAGCAGGGCGAGGACGGCGGCGCCGGATTCGGTGACGTACAGCCGCGCTATGTCTTCCAGGTCCCGCTGGCCAACCGGTCGCTCGAAGATGTCCTCAAGGGCTTCAACCAGCTGTGGCGACGCAACATCAAGAAGGCCGAGAAGGCCGGTGTCGAGGTTGTCCAGGGCAGTTACGAGGACCTCGCCGAATGGCAGCGGCTGTACGAGATCACCGCGGTCCGCGACCGCTTCCGGCCGCGCCCGCTCTCTTATTTCCAGCGCATGTGGACGGTGCTCAATTCCGAGGACCCCAACCGCATGCGGCTCTATTTCGCCCGGCACAACGGCGTCAACCTGTCCGCGGCGACGATGCTCGTCGTCGGTGGCCACGTCTGGTACTCGTACGGCGCTTCCGACAACATCGGACGCGAGGTCCGGCCCTCGAACGCGATGCAGTGGCGCATGCTGCGCGACTCGTACGCGATGGGCGCGACCGTCTACGACCTGCGCGGTATCAGCGACTCGCTCGACGAGACGGACCACCTCTTCGGTCTGATCCAGTTCAAGGTCGGTACCGGGGGCGAGGCCGTCGAGTACATCGGCGAGTGGGACTTCCCGCTCAACAAGCTGCTGCACAAGGCCCTCGACATCTACATGTCGCGCCGCTGATACACGTCGTCCCGCTGACGAAACCGGATTCATTCGTTTCAATGGGGACTTCGACTCCGCACACCTCCCACACACCGCAGCCACCAGAAGGGTTCCGGACCGGCCATGGCGCTCTCCCTCTACGTCGACACCGCGCGCTGGCGGGCGCACCAGAAATCCGTCCTCGACCAGTTCCCCGGCCTCGTCCCGGTCTGCAAGGGCAACGGATACGGCTTCGGTCACGAGCGGCTCGCCGACGAGGCCATCCGCTTCGGTTCCGACACGCTCGCCGTCGGCACCACCTATGAGGCGGCCCGCATAAAGGACTGGTTCAGCGGCGATCTGCTGGTCCTCACCCCGTTCCGCCGGGGCGAGGAACCGGTGCCGCTGCCCGACCGTGTCATCCGGTCCGTCTCCTCCGTGGACGGCGTGCACGCCCTGGTGGGCGCACGGGTCGTCATCGAGTGCATGAGCTCGATGAAACGCCACGGTGTCAAGGAGGAGGAGCTCGGGCAGCTGCATGCCGCCATCGAGGACGTACGCCTCGAAGGCTTCGCCCTGCACCTGCCGCTGGACCGCACGGACGGCTCGGACGCGGTCGAGGAAGTCATCGGCTGGATGGACCGGCTGCGCGCGGCCCGGCTGCCGCTGCACACCATGTTCGTCAGCCATCTGCGCGCCGAGGAGCTGGGCCGTCTCCAGCAGCAGTTCCCGCAGACCCGTTTCCGCGCCCGCATCGGCACCCGGCTGTGGCTCGGCGACCATGAGGCGACGGAGTACCGGGGCGCCGTTCTGGACGTCACGCGCGTCGTCAAGGGCGACCGTTTCGGCTACCGCCAGCAGAAGGTCGCCTCGGACGGCTGGCTGGTGGTCGTCGCCGGCGGTACGTCGCACGGTGTGGGCCTGGAGGCCCCGAAGGCCCTGCACGGTGTGATGCCGCGCGCCAAGGGTGTCGCCCGCGCGGGCCTGGCCACCGTCAACCGCAACCTGTCACCGTTCGTCTGGGCCGGCAAGCAGCGCTGGTTCGCCGAACCGCCGCACATGCAGGTGTCGATCCTGTTCGTCCCCTCGGACGCGCAGGAGCCGAAGGTCGGCGACGAACTGGTGGCCCATCTGCGCCACACGACCACCCAGTTCGACCGCCTCGTGGACCGGTAGGAGGCGCCGGGACGCTCTTCAGGGGGCCTCGGCCCCCTGAAGAGACCCGTCTCAGTCGGCGGCCGGTCCGTGCCCCGCTCCCCATTCCACCCGCGGTCCTTCGACGGCGGGAACGGCATGCCGCGGCGGATGCGCCGCCCGCCTCAGCACGAATGCGTCCTCGGCCCCGTCCAGCACCCCGCCGGACGGATCGTCCGACCCGTCGCGCCGCACGACGTCCCGCTCCGGCATGAGGATGTCCCGTACGACAACGGCGCAGAGGTACAGCGTGCCCAGCAGATGCAGGATGATCGCCAGCTGATACCCCTCCGTGGGCAGCCCCTGGTGCTTGTCCCCGCTCATCGTGTACGCGAGGTACATCCAGATACCCAGGAAGTACATGACCTCGCACGTCTGCCAGATCAGGAAGTCGCGCCAGCGCGGCCTGGCCAGGGCGGCCAGGGGGATCAGCCACAGCACGTACTGCGGCGAATAGACCTTGTTGACGAGGATGAACGCTGCGACGACGAGAAAGGCGAGCTGCGCGAAGCGCGGCCTGCGCGGTGCCGTCAGCGTCAGCACGGCGATGGCCGCGCACAGCAGGGCCATCAACAGCTCCGAGACGTGGTTGACGGTCGGGGTCTCGATGGTCATGCCGGTGCGCTGGGTGATGATCAGCCAGAAGGAGCCGAAGTCGATGCCCCGTTCCTCGCTGAAACCGTAGAACTTGCTCCATCCCTCGGGCGCGAAGATCATCACCGGCAGATTCACCACCAGCCAGGAAACCGCCGCCCCGAACGTCGCCAGGCCGAACTCCCGCCATTTGCCCGCCCGCCAGCACAGCACGAAGACAGGCCCCAGCAGGAGCACGGGATAGAGCTTGGCGGCCGTGGCAAGCCCGATGAGGACGCCGAACGCCAGCACCCGCCCCCGGGACCACATGAGCATCGCCGCGGCCGTCAACGCGACGGCCAGCAGGTCCCAGTTGATCGTCGCGGTGAGCGCGAAGGCGGGCGCGAGAGCGACCAGCAGTCCGTCCCAGGGGCGGCGCCGGTGTGTACGGGCGACGCAGACGGCGATGATCACGGCGCAGATCATCAGCATGCCGGCGTTGACCATCCAGTACATCTGCTCGCGGTGCTGAATGGATCCGCCTGGTGTCAGCCAGGACGCGATCTGCATGAACACGCCCGTCAGGACGGGGTACTCCAGGTACTGCATGTCGCCGGGCAGCCGGTCCAAGTACGGCACGAGACCGTCGGAGAAGCCACGTCCGACATAGAGATGCGGAATGTCCGAGTAGCAGGCGTGCGTGTACTGCGAACTGGCACCCCTGAACCACGCCCAGTTGTAGCAGGGCAGCTTCTGCACCATGCCCAGCGCGAACATCCCGAGGGCCACCAGCGCGATGACGCCCACGGGCGTGAGTGCCGTGCTGCCGACCCGTGTCCAGCGTCCCGACCGGCCGCCGATCAGCTCGCTGCCTGCCTCGGCGATCTCGTCCTGGTGCGTGGGCCGTACGACGGGCCGTTCCTGGTGCACACTCGTGTCTTCTGCGCTTGGCATGCCGCTCATCCTGCCGTACGGGACTGTGGAAACGACGAGGGCCGCCGCACCATGTGGTGCGGCGGCCCTTGACCAGGTCCGGTCGGCCGGATCGCCGGTCTATCCGGCCGGAGGGACGTTAACCGGCCGGGCCCCCGAAGAATCCGCCGTTGCTGTTGCCGTTGCCGTTGCCGTTGCCGTTGCCACCGCCCGGTGGCGAGGAGGACGGCGGCGGGCTGGTGCCGGGACCGCCTGTGGCTCCGCCGTTGTCAGCGCCGGTGTTGGCCCCGCCGTTGGTGTTCTGGCAGTTCCAGTCCCATGCGCTACAGGTGTCGCTGGGGTCGGGCGCCGGCGGGGACGGGCTCATCGCGGGCGACTCGGTCGCCGACGTGGACGGCGAGGGCGACTCCACCGTGGTGGGCGACGGCTTGGGGCTCTGCGCGCCGCCACCGTAGACCTTCTCACCGATCGGCCCCGGCTTCGGGAATGTCACGACCGGCTTACCCTGCATCGCCTCCGCCATGTAGTCGTGCC
This sequence comes from Streptomyces sp. NPDC088246, assembly GCF_044741025.1. Taxonomy (NCBI): domain Bacteria; kingdom Bacillati; phylum Actinomycetota; class Actinomycetes; order Kitasatosporales; family Streptomycetaceae; genus Streptomyces; species Streptomyces sp. NPDC088246. The sequence goes on along the minus strand of NZ_JBIURV010000011.1, from coordinate 221,634 downwards.
AGATCTGGGCCGGGAACGAGGCACCGTGGATCGTCTTCTCACCACCCGTGCCGTACATCTTCTCGAACTTGCGGTTCGCGTTCTTCTCGTCGTCGTCCAGCCGGTACATGCTGATGGCCGTGGACAGCTGCGGGGTGTAGCCGACGAACCAGGCCGACTTGTTCTCGTCCGTCGTACCGGTCTTGCCCGCCACGTCGCGGCCGGGGAGCTGCGCGGGGGTACCGGTTCCCTTCTCGACGACGTTCTTCAGGACGTCGGTGACGTTGTCGGCGATGTCGGCATCGAAGGCGTGCTTGAAGACGTCCTTGTGCCGGTAGATGGTTTTGCCCTCGTGCTTCACCTCGGTGACCGAGTAGGGCTCGCGCTGCTGTCCGCTGGCGGCGAAGGTCGCGTACGCACCGGCCATACGGATCGCACTGGGCGAGGACGTACCGATCGAGAACGACGGCACATGTGAATCCGCCATGTTCTCGTCGTCCTTGAGACCGGCGGCAATGGCGATGTCCTTCACCTTGTCGGTGCCGACGTCCATGCCGAGCTGGACATACGGGGAGTTGGCGGACCACTGCATCGCCTCACGAAGGGTGATGTTGCCCTTCGACTCATGGCCGTCGTTGGCCTGCAGCCACTCCTTGCCGTTTTCGTCGGTCCAGATCTCGCCGTTGTACTTCTTGATCTTCAGCTTGTCGTCGGCGTTGTAGATGCTCAGCGGCGAGACCTTCTCACGCTGCGACAAGCCCTGGTCCGCGTCGAGCGAGGGGTCGCGCTTGCCGTACTCCATCGCTGCCGCCAGCACGAACGGCTTGAAGGTCGAACCGACCTGCGCACCCGTGGGGTTGGCATTGTTGGTGTAGTGCCTGGTCGCGTCCTGACCGCCGTAGATCGCCACGATGGCACCGGTCTTGGCATCCACCGACCCACCGCCGAACTGGACGTGGGTGTCCGTCTCGGGGCGCTTCTTCGGATTGATCTTGCTGTCGTAGACCTTCTGGACCGCGGCGTCGAGCTCCTTGACCTTCTTCTTGTTGAACGTGGTGTGGATCTCGTAGCCGCCCTGGGCCAGCTTGGCCGCCGTCATACCCTTGACGTTGTTCAGGGCGTACGACTTGGCGAGGTCGACCAGATAGCCGGTCTGACCGCCCAGCTGGGCGCTCTTCCTCGGCGGATCGGGCATCGGGAACTCGGTGTACTTGTCGCGCTCCGCCTGCGAAAGACGCTTGTCCTTCACCTCTTCATTGAGGATCCACTCCCACCGCTCCTTGGCCCGTTTGGTGTTCTTCGCCTTGGTGGCCTGCTTCGCATCCTCCTCGGGGACGCCCGCCGGGTCGAAGTAGGTAGGACCCTTGAGCAGCGTGGCCATGAACGCGCACTCGCTGGCGTTCAGGTCCTTGGCATCCTTGCCGTAGTACGTACGGGCCGCCGCCTGGATCCCTGAGGCACCTCGCCCGTAGTAGGAGATGTTCAGGTAGTCACGGATGATGTCCTTCTTGTCCTTCTCATTCGTGACCTTGAGCGTGATGAAGAGTTCCTGGAACTTCCGGCTCAGGGTCTGATCCTGAGAAAGGAACGAGTTCTTGACGTACTGCTGGGTGATCGTCGAGCCACCCTGGGTCTGGCCGCCCCTGGCCATGTTGAACAGGGCACGGGCGATGCCCATGGGGTCGATGCCGCTGTCGTGCTCGAAGGACTTGTTCTCCGCCGAGATGACGGCATTCCGCATGGCTTCGGGGATCTGCTCGTAGCCGATGATCTGGCGGTTGACCTCACCGCCCGTGGCGACCATCTGCGTGTCGTCGTCCCAGAAATAGACGTTGTTCTGCGCTTTCGCGGTGTCTTTCACAGTGGGCGTGTCGACCATCGCGTACGCGAGGCCGGCCAGGCCCATGAGCAGGCCCATGAAGCCGATACAGAGGCTGGAGACCAGCTTCCACGACGGCACCCAGCGCCGCACGCCGTACTTCCCGGCGCGCGGATAGTCGATGAAGCGCTTCTTGACAGGACGCTGACTACCGCGGCCACGCCCCCTGCCCGGGCCCTCGTGTCCGCTGTCGCCACCACCACCACGACGACGACCACCACCGCCGCCGCCACGGCTCCCGCCGCCGCGCTGGGCGGCTCGTCTCGCCTCGGCGCGTCCGCCGTACGGGCTGTCCCCGCCATGCGAACCGGAAGGTGACTCGGAAGTTACTCCGCGTGACGGAGCGGCGCGGCGTCCTGAGGACTGCTGGGCGGCTCGTCTGGCCGCTGCGCGCCCACCACCCTGCGGTTGCGGCGTTTTGCGACGGTGCTCGCTCATGGAACGACTACTCCTCGGGCAGGCGAGAACGCCTGGAAGCGGCAGTTGAGATCCGGTCCCCCCGAATTACGGACCAGCCCTGCGACAGGCTCATCCGCAGTGCATCCGGCTAGTCCGCGAAGACTGACGCGCACAGGCGTCTCACGGTTCCCGGTGGTCTGCATGCCGCACAGACTACGCACGGTCAAAACCCTCCTAGGGCCGAACTTCACCCCAAACGACGCAAGTCGGTGCCTACGAATTCACGATGTGACGCCGTTCACGATGACCCCTCTTGTCGCAGCGCGACGACCGATCTATCGTCATGATGTATCGAGTCGATACATCAGCTCGGCACATCAGCTCGGTACAGGGCTCCGCAGGAGCACTCGGAGAAGGAGGAGGCGAAATTGAGCAGACGCTCAGGCATCCTCGAATTCGCCGTTCTCGGTCTGCTCCGCGAGTCCCCGATGCACGGGTACGAGCTGCGCAAACGTCTCAACACCTCGTTGGGGATCTTCCGCGCCTTCAGCTACGGCACCCTCTACCCCTGCCTCAAGACGCTGGTCGCCAACGGCTGGTTGATCGAGGAGCCGGGAAGCTCCCCGGCCGACCTTCCGCCTGCTACCAGCCGTGCGGTCGCCCCCGCCTCCTCGCTGGCCGGGCGCCGCGCCAAGATCGTCTACCGGCTGACGGCAGAAGGTAAGGAGCACTTCGAGGAGCTGCTCTCCCACACCGGGCCCGACTCCTGGGAGGACGAGCACTTCGCAGCCCGTTTCGCCTTCTTCGGGCAGACGGAGCGCGAGGTGCGGATGCGGGTCCTGGAAGGCCGGCGCAGCCGGCTGGAGGAGCGCCTGGACAAGATGCGGGCCTCTCTGGCCCGCACCCGCGAGCGCCTCGACGACTACACACTTGAGCTGCAGCGACACGGCATGGAGTCCGTGGAGCGCGAAGTGCGCTGGCTGAACGAGCTCATCGAGAGCGAGCGGTCGGGACGGGATCAGCGACGGTCCTCGCCCGGGAGCGAAGCTCCGCAGAACACAGCAGGAGAGACGGACGGCCTGCCCCGGCACCGGGGTAACACCCCGCCGGATCCGTCCGACGACACCTCAAAGTGAGGTCCCCGCAGATCCGCGGGGCTTCATCGGGAACATCCATTACACACAGGGAGCAACCGGAATGGGTTCGGTTCGCGTAGCCATCGTCGGCGTGGGCAACTGCGCCGCCTCGCTGGTCCAGGGCGTCGAGTACTACAAGGACGCCGATCCGGCCGGCAAGGTGCCCGGTCTGATGCACGTCCAGTTCGGCGACTACCACGTGCGGGACGTCGAGTTCGTCGCCGCCTTCGACGTCGACGCGAAGAAGGTCGGCCTCGACCTCGCGGACGCCATCGGTGCCAGCGAGAACAACACCATCAAGCTCTGCGACGTGCCGAACGCCGGCGTCACCGTCCAGCGCGGCCACACCCACGACGGCCTGGGCAAGTACTACCGTCAGACCATCGAGGAGTCGACCGAGGCCCCGGTCGACATCGTCCAGGTCCTCAAGGACCGTAAGGTCGACGTCCTCGTCTGCTACCTGCCGGTCGGATCCGAGGTCGCTGCGAAGTTCTACGCGCAGTGCGCCATCGACGCCAAGGTCGCGTTCGTCAACGCTCTCCCGGTCTTCATCGCCGGCACCAAGGAGTGGGCGGACAAGTTCACCGAGGCCGGTGTCCCGATCGTCGGCGACGACATCAAGTCGCAGGTCGGCGCCACCATCACGCACCGCGTGATGGCGAAGCTCTTCGAGGACCGTGGCGTCGTCCTGGACCGCACGATGCAGCTGAACGTCGGCGGCAACATGGACTTCAAGAACATGCTCGAGCGTGAGCGCCTGGAGTCCAAGAAGATCTCCAAGACGCAGGCCGTCACCTCCCAGATCCGTGACCGCGAGCTCGGCGCGGACAACGTCCACATCGGCCCGTCGGACTACGTGGCCTGGCTGGACGACCGCAAGTGGGCGTACGTGCGCCTCGAGGGCCGCGCCTTCGGTGACGTTCCGCTGAACCTGGAGTACAAGCTGGAGGTCTGGGACTCCCCGAACTCCGCCGGTGTCATCATCGACGCCGTCCGCGCCGCGAAGATCGCCAAGGACCGCGGCATCGGTGGCCCGATCCTCTCTGCGTCCTCGTACTTCATGAAGTCCCCGCCGGTCCAGTACTTCGACGACGAGGCCCGCGAGAACGTTGAGAAGTTCATCAGGGGCGAGGTCACCAACTGACGCGACCGGACACGGCGCGTCGGCGCGGACCGGTGATGAGCGGCAACGCTCTTTCTCTTCCGCACCGTTGAGGGTCCCCGGGTAATCCGCCCGGGGACCCTCAACGTATGTGACCCTTGATCACATGCCTGTCGTAGGTGATCTGCGCGTACTTCTGCGACTTCGGAACTTCCGTCGTCTGCTCGCCGTACGACTTCTCTCCCAGTCGGCCGACGGCGTCTACCAGGTGGCACTGGCGGCTCATGTCGTCTTCTCTCCGGAGAAACAGGCGTCGGCGGCAGCCATCGCCTCCGCAATGGCCGTGTTGCTGCTGCCGTACTCGCTCATCGGCCCCTTCGCCGGCGTCCTGCTGGACCGCTGGCCGCGCCGTCAGGTTTTTCTGTACGGCAACCTGCTGCGCGCCGCACTCGCCTGCTGCACCGCACTCCTGATCCTCGGCTCCGCACCCGACTGGCTCTTCTACGCCTCGGCGCTCTGCGTCACCGCGGTCAACCGTTTCGTGCTGGCCGGGCTCTCCGCCGCGCTGCCGCGTGTCGTCGACAGGGACCGACTGGTGGTGGCGAACTCACTCTCACCGACCGCGGGCACCCTCGCCGCCACGGCCGGCGGTGGCCTCGCCTTCATCGTGCGGCTGCTACTCGCCGACTCCGATGCGGCGGTGGTATTGCTGGGCGCGGCTCTCTACCTCGCTTCGGCGCTGGCATCCCTGAGCCTTGCCACCGGGCTTCTCGGACCGGATCAGGACGGGGCCCGCATCCGACTGAGGGAGGCTCTGGTCATCACCGCACAGGGGCTCGCCGACGGACTGCACCATCTGGCGGAACGGAAGCAAGCGACCCGGGCCCTGGCCGCCATGACCGTGATCCGCTTCTGCTACGGGGCACTGACCGTGATGGTGCTGATGTTGTGCCGGTACGCCTGGTCCGACAGCGAATCCGAGGGCCTGGCCCTCCTCGGACTGGCTGTGGCGGTCTCCGGTGCGGGGTTCTTCGCGGCAGCCGTGGTGACACCTTGGGCGGTGGGGCGGCTCGGCCGATTCCACTGGATGGCGGTGTGCGCGGCGGCGGCCGCCGTCCTCGAACCCGCACTGGGGCTGTGGTTCATCCCCGTACCGATACTCGTCGCGGCATTTGTCCTCGGACTCGTCACCCAGGGGTCGAAGATCGCGACGGACACAGTGGTGCAGACCTCGGTGGACGATGCCTTCCGCGGCCGGGTCTTCTCCCTCTACGACGTGCTGTTCAACGTGGCATTCGTGGGCGCTGCCGCAGCCTCCGCTCTCATGCTGCCCCCTGACGGTCAGTCGTTCGTGGTCGTGATTGGGGTAGCCGTGCTCTATGCGGTCATCGCCGTACTGCTGTTCCGGTGGGGCCGCACCGGCAGGCCGCTCTAGCGTGCCCGATACGGCGAGGGGCGCTGTTTCACGTGAAACAGCGCCCCTCGCCGTATCGGGTCGCGGTCATGTTTCACGTGAAACATGACCGCGACCCGGTCCTCACCCCTGCCGGTCGGCCCTCCGGCGGTCTCAGGTCTGCGCCGCCCACCACTTCTTGAGCTTCTCGACCGCCACGTCATGCTCCATCGGCCCGTGCTCCAGCCGCAGCTCCAGCAGGAACGCGTAGGCCTTGCCGATAACCGGCCCAGGACCGACACCCAGGGTCTTCATGATCTCGTTACCGTCGAGGTCGGGCCGAATGGCATCCAGCTCCTCCTGCTCCTGCAGCTGTGCAATGCGCTCCTCAAGCCCGTCATAGGTCCGCGAGAGGGCAGCAGCCTTGCGCTTGTTCCGCGTGGTGCAGTCCGAGCGGGTCAGCTTGTGCAGCCGCCCCAGCAGAGGTCCCGCATCACGCACATACCGGCGCACCGCGGAGTCGGTCCACTCGCCGTCGCCGTAGCCGTGGAAGCGCAGATGAAGCTCCACGAGCTTCGAGACGTCCTTGACCATGTCGTTGGAGTACTTGAGCGCGGCCATCCGCTTCTTGACCATCTTGGCGCCCACCACCTCGTGGTGATGGAACGAGACGCGCCCGTCCTTCTCGAAACGCCGCGTCCTCGGCTTGCCGATGTCATGGAGGAGAGCAGCAAGGCGCAGAACCAGATCAGGGCCGTCCTCCTCCAGGTCGACCGCCTGCTCCAGGACGGTCAGCGAGTGCTCATAGACATCTTTGTGACGGTGATGCTCGTCACTTTCCAGACGCAGAGCGGGGAGCTCCGGCAGCACCTGCTGCGCCAGCCCCGTATCGACGAGCAGCGCCAGACCCTTGCGGGGGTTGGCGGAGAGCAGCAGCTTGTTGAACTCCTCCCTGACCCGCTCGGCGGAGACGATCTCGATGCGCCCGGCCATTTCCGTCATCGCCGTGACCACATCGGAGGCGACACCGAAGTCCAGCTGCGCAGCGAAGCGAGCAGCACGCAGCATGCGCAGCGGATCGTCGGAGAACGACTCCTCGGGGGTGCCGGGAGTGCGCAGTACACGCTCGGCCAGGTCCTCAAGACCGCCGTGGGGATCGATGAAGTCCTTCTGCGGAAGCGCTACCGCCATCGCGTTGACCGTGAAGTCACGACGGACGAGGTCTTCCTCGATGGAATCGCCGTAGGACACCTCGGGCTTGCGCGAGGTCCTGTCGTACGCCTCCGACCTGTATGTGGTGACCTCGATCTGGTAGCCGTCCTTCTGGGCACCCACGGTGCCGAAGGCGATCCCGACCTCCCATACCGAGTCGGCCCACGGCCGGACGATCTTCAATACGGCCTCGGGGCGGGCGTCGGTCGTGAAGTCCAGGTCGTTCCCGAGCCTGCCGAGAAGCGCATCCCGGACCGAGCCGCCGACCAGGGCGAGGCTGAATCCGGCATCCTGGAAACGGCGGGCGAGGTCGTCGGCGACCGGGGACACCCGCAGCAGTTCACTGACTGCGCTGTGCTGCACCTGGGTCAGGGCACGGGAGCTTTCTTCATTGGCGTTCGACACAACAGAAAAGGGTACGTGCCCGGACCGGCCCGGTCGTCCTGGTTTCGTCCCGCCCTGCGAGACTCTTCCGATCATGTAACGGACTCCCCAGCACTTGGCACCCACGCACATCGTTACCATGCGGGGACGCAGCAACCGACAACCATCGACACCAGCTGACAACGACGAGGGACGGGTAGGCGCGTGGCCGAGGCGGCAGACATTCAGGGAATCGGTCCCTCTCCTGCCCGCCGGTGGCTGCGGCGCACAACCTCCTTGATCATCGGGGCACCGCTCGTCGCAGCTCTGCTGGCCGGACCGGCCGCACCCACCGCACAGGCCGGCGGGACCGCCAAGGCCCCGACCGGCTCCGAAACAGTCAGTGTGTCCCTGGACACCCTCGCTCCGAGCGCGCCGGTGAAGGGGGACACCCTGACCGTCTCCGGCACCGTGACCAACAGGGGCAAGGACACGATCACGCAGGCGGAGGTCGACCTGCGAGTCGGCCCGAGGCTCTTCAGCAGGACGTCGATCGACACCGCTGCCAAGCGCACCGGGTACGTCCCCGGCAGCGATCCCGCCCCGCTCGGCGGCAAGTACACGGTGAAGTTCGCGAAGCTTCCTTCCGGAATAAGCCAGGACTTCACGCTGTCCGTCCCGGTCGGCAAACTGGGGCTCGGCGACGACGGCGTCTACCAGCTCGGCGTCTCGCTGTCGGGGCAGACTTCCCGGACCCCGTACGGGGTTCTGGGAATCCAGCGCACCTTCCTGCCCTGGCAGGAAGAGGAGCGTAACTCCAAGACGAAGGTCACCTATCTCTGGCCGCTCATCGCATCGCCCCATGTCACTGCCGAGACCGGCTCCGACGATCAGCAGACGCCTGTGTTCGCGGACGACAACCTGGCCGCCGAACTCGCTCCGGGCGGACGCCTCGAACAGCTGGTCTCGCTGGGCAGCCAGCTGCCCGTGACATGGGTCATCGACCCGGATCTGCTGGCCAGCGTCGATGCGATGGCGAGGAACTACCGCGTCAAGTCGGGCGACACCACCGTCGCGGGGAAGAACCAGGCCGTCGCCAAGAAGTGGCTCACCTCGCTGGAGGCCGCGGTCTCGGACGGCAAGGTCGTCGCGCTGCCGTTCGCCGACCCCGATCTGGCGTCCATCGCACACCGCGGCAAGAACGTGTCGGGCACCCTCAGCCACCTGCAGACCGCCACGGAGGTGGCCGGGACAACGGTGCAGACCATCCTTCATGTGAAGCCGTCGACCGACTTCGCCTGGCCCGTCGACGGAGCGATCGACCCGTCGATCGTCGACGTCGCCACCTCGGCCGGCGCCCACAACGTGATCGCCCGCAGCGACAGCCTTCAGGAGACCGGCGGCCTGTCGTACACGCCCACCGCGGCCCGGCCGATCGGCGGCGGCACAACCGCGGTGGTCTCCGACGCCCGGCTCTCCACGGCCTTCCAGGGCGACATGTCGAAGGCGGGGAACTCCACCCTCGCCGTGCAGAAATTCCTCGCTCTGACCCTCGCTCTGACCCAGCAGGACACCGACGCGGAACGGAGCATCGTCGTCGCACCGCAGCGGATGCCGACTGTCGCCCAGGCCCAGTCGATGGCCGACGCCCTGCACGCCCTCGACGACGAACGCTGGACAGAACCCCTCGGGCTCGTGGACGCGGCCGAGGCGAAGCCCGACACGGACGCGACGACCAGCGTCCCCGGATCGTCCCAGTACCCGAAGAAGCTCCGCAACCAGGAGCTGCCCACCCAGGCGTTCCAGGACATCAAGTCCACCCAGGTCTCGCTCAACAACTTCCAGGTCATCCTCACCCATCCCGAGCGGGTGGTGACTCCCTTCGGCAACGCGGTCAACCGCTCCATGTCGACGTCATGGCGTGGCAAGCCGCTGGAGGCCCAGCAGTACCGGGACTCGGTACGCACCTATCTGCAGGGCCTCATCAACGAGGTCCAGCTCATCTCGAAGTCGGACGTCACCCTGTCCGGCCGCAGCGCCACAATCCCGGTGACCGTGCAGAACAGACTGTTGCAGGGCGTGGACCATCTGGTCCTCCGGCTCAAGTCGGAGAACGCGACCCGGCTCAAGCTGAACGACGGCGGGGCCGTGGCGGAGCAGCCGATCCGGATCGCCGGCGGCCACAGCCAGTCCGTGAAATTCGACGCCGCGGCCAACGTCAATGGCCAGGTGCAGATGACCGCACAGCTCTACACCGAGGACGGCACACCGTACGGCGGAGAGATGACCTTCACCGTGAAGGTCTCCGAGCTCACCCCGACCGTGCTGCTGGTGATCGCCGGTGGGCTGCTCCTTCTGGTCCTCGCAGGCATCAGGATGTACACCCACCGCAAGCGCGCCAACGCGAGCGGGGACAACGGCGGCGAACCCGAGCAGCCGAGTGACCCGACCCCGGACACCGGTCCGGAAAACGGGGAGCCGTCGGGCTCGGGTGAGAAAGTGGAACGTTGAGCGATGTCTGTCGTGGCCTGTCGGCCGGGGACGATGAGGTGGGGTTTCGATGAACGCGCCGTACGACGGTGACCGCGGTCAGGGGGCGGACGGAGCAGGGTCTTCCGGCGTGCCCCCGATGCCGCCCGGACCGGGCCAGGTTCCGCCGACGCCTGATCCATACCTGCAGGCTGCGTACGACCACGATCCCTACCGGTCCCAGGATCTGTCCGTCCAGGACCCGGTGACCGAGGCGCTGTACGACCGCTCCGCGCACCCGCCGCCACCCCCTGGCACCTACCAGCAGCCCCAGCCGCTCTACCAGCAGCCGCCCGCGGCGCAGTACGCACCTGATCCGCGTATCTGGGCTCAGACCCCGCCGCCCGAGCCCGACGGCCCATCGCGATACCTGCCGTACGGCGATGATCCGGTGACCACCCAGTTCGTCGGGGTGGACGATCTCGTCAGCCAGGCGTCCCAGGACCACGAGCAGCCGGATGCCTTCGCGCACCTGTTCCGGGACCAGGAAGGCCCGGCAGGATCCTCCCCCGCTCCCGCGGAACCCGAACCGGCCCCGGCGCCCGCACCGCCCAAGTCCGGCGGCCGGGCCTCCGGCCTGCTGAAGTCCAGTGCGGTGATGGCGGCCGGCACGCTCGTGTCCCGGCTCACCGGATTCGTCCGCAGCCTCGTGATCACGGCCGCGCTCGGTGCGGCACTGCTCGGCGACAGTTTCACCATCGCGAACACACTGCCGACGATGATCTACATCCTCACCGTCGGTGGCGGGCTGAACTCGGTCTTCGTTCCCCAGCTCGTGCGATCCATGAAGGACGACGAGGACGGCGGCGAGGCCTATGCCAACCGCCTGCTGACTCTCGTGATGGTCGCGCTCGGTGTGATCGTCGCGATCGCGGTCTTCGCCGCTCCGTGGCTGATCCACATGATGTCGCCGACGATCGCCGGGGACGCGGCAGCCAACAGCGTCGCCGTGACGTTCGCCCGCTACTGCCTGCCGACCATCTTCTTCATGGGCGTGCATGTCGTGATGGGCCAGGTCCTCAACGCCCGCGGCAGGTTCGGCGCGATGATGTGGACCCCGGTCCTCAACAACATCGTCGTGATCTTCACGTTCGGCATGTTCATCTGGGTCTACGGCACCTCCGCCGAATCCCAGATGGGGGTCCAGACGATCCCGCCGGAGGGCGTCCGGCTGCTGGGCATCGGCACGCTGCTCGGTCTGGTCGTCCAGGCCCTGGCCATGGTCCCGTATCTGCGTGAGGCCGGCTTCCGTTTCCGCCCGCGCTTCGACTGGAAGGGGCACGGACTCGGCAAGACGGTCAAGCTGGCCAAGTGGACCGTCCTGTTCGTCCTGGCCAACCAGGCGGGCGTGATCGTCGTCACACAGCTCGCGACGTCGGCGGGCAAGCTGTCCGGCAAGGACGGCACCGGCTTCCTCGCGTACTCCAACGCCCAGCTCATCTGGGGCATGCCGCAGGCGATCATCACCGTGTCGGTCATGGCGGCCCTGCTGCCCCGCATCTCCCGTGCCGCCCACGACGACGACCCGGGCGCAGTCCGCGACGACATCTCCCAAGGACTGCGGAACTCGGCCGTGGCGATCGTGCCGGTGGCCTTCATGTTCCTCGCCCTCGGTCTGCCGATGTGCACCCTGCTGTACGCCTCCGCGGGCACCGAAGCGGCCCGGTCCATGGGCTTCATCCTCATGGCATTCGGTCTCGGCCTGATCCCGTACTCCGTGCAGTACGTGGTGCTGCGAGGCTTCTACGCCTACGAGGACACCCGGACGCCCTTCTACAACACGGTCATCGTCGCCGCCGTCAACGCGGCCGCCTCGGCCCTCTGCTACGTGATCCTGCCGGCCCAGTGGGCCGTGGTCGGCATGGCTGCCTCGTACGGCCTCGCCTACGCCGTCGGCGTGGGCATCGCCTGGCGACGGCTGCGCAACCGGCTGGGCGGCGATCTGGACGGCGCCCACGTCGTACGCACCTATGCCCGTCTGTGCCTGGCCGCCATCCCGGCAGCGGTACTCGGAGGCGGCGTCGGCTTCGCTGTTCTCCTGGGCCTCGGCGAAGGCGCCTTCGGGTCACTCGTCGCGCTGATCTGCGGTGGGGCCGTTCTGCTGGGCGTCTTCTTCGTCGCCGCCAAACGGATGCGGATCGAAGAGATCAACGGCATGGTCGGCATGGTCCGCGGGCGGCTCGGGCGCTGAGGATCACCGGCCGCACAACCATCACCGCCCTTTGCGTGTCGTGCATAGCGCCGGAGTGTGGGCACAATTGGCGTGACTGTGCAGAGCTGGCTGGCATCGCGCAACGGATGGGGAGGCAGGAACGACGGTGGCGGAACGTAGCACGGCTGCCGTCGACGTGGCCGACAACAGCGGTGATGAACCGCTGGCCGCCAAGGCGGACGAGGCCACGACCGACGGGACGGCAGAAGCTCAGGACACAACGGGCACAAAGCCGCAGGACACGGATGGTGAGCGCATCAGCACCGAGGCCACCCTGCCGACCCCGGATCTGCACAGCGGGCACAAACTCGCCAAACGCTACCGGCTTGAAGAGTGCGTCACCCGTCTGGACGGATTCAGCAGCTGGCGCGCTGTCGATGAGAAACTGCGCCGCGCGGTGGGCGTGCATCTGCTTCCCGCCGACCACCCCCGAGCCCGCTCCGTGCTGGCCGCAGCCCGCTCCTCCGCTCTGCTCGGCGACCCGCGCTTCGTGCAGGTACTCGACGCGGTGGAGGAGGACGATCTCGTCTATGTCGTCCATGAATGGCTTCCCGACGCCACCGAGCTCACTTCTCTGCTGGCCGCGGGGCCGATGGACGCGCACGACGCGTACCAGCTCGTCAGCCAGGTTTCCCAGGCCATGGCAGCCGCACATCGAGAAGGTCTCGCACATCTGAGGCTGACCCCGGGCGCGGTGCTGCGGAGCTCGACCGGGCAGTACCGGATCCGCGGCCTCGCGGTGAACGCCGCCCTGCGGGGCATCACCAGCGATGGCCCGCAGCGCGCGGACACCGAGGCCGTCGGCGCCCTGCTCTACGCCGCCCTGACCCAGCGCTGGCCGTACGAGGCTGATGCCTACGGCCTGTCCGGGCTTCCCAAGGGAGTGGGGCTGATCGCCCCCGACCAGGTTCGGGCCGGTGTTCACCGCGGTCTTTCCGAGCTCGCCATGCGCGCACTCGCCAATGACGGCGCCACTGCCTCCCGGCAGGAGCAGCCGTGCACCACCCCAGACGAGCTGGCCAAGGCCGTTGCCGCGATGCCCCGCATCCGCCCTCCGGAGCCCACTTTCACGGCACCCCCGGAGTACCAGCGCACGACCTACCAGCAGGGCACCTACGGGCGCCCGCCCACCGGCCCCGGGGTCACCACTCAGCTGGTGATCGCCGTGCCCCCGGCCCCACTCCAGAGCCGCACCGGCAAGGTCCTCAAGTGGGCGGTGTCCGCACTGCTCATCGCCGCGCTGGGCCTCGGCAGCTGGCAGCTCGCCGAGACGCTCCTCGGCGGCAACGACTCGGGGAGCGACGACACCACGCAGACGACCCCGGAGAGCGGCGACAACAAACCGCGCCCCCCGGCCAAACCGCTGCGGATCGCCGGTGCGACAGAGTTCATGCCCAGTGGCACCGGAATAAGCGAGAAGGACGTACCCAAGGCGATCGACGGAAACCCTGACTCAGCCTGGGTCACCAAGCGGTACCTGGGCTACGCCAACTTCGGCAACATCCCGAATCGCAGGGACGGCAGCGGCATAGTCGTCGACCTGGGCAGCGTTCAGAACGTCACCGGCATCAAGATCGCGATGTACCGCAGCGGGCAGAAGGCCGAGGTGCTCGCAGCAGATGAGAACGCCTCCGCGCTGTCCTCGCTCTCGGACTTCCCCAAGCGGCTCACGAAGCTCGCTACGGCAGGAAGCAACCTGAACGAGGAGTTCACCGAGCCCGTACGAACCCGCTACATCCTGATCCATGTCACCGAACTGCCGTCGGATGGATCAGCTGACGGCTACCGAGGCGGGATCTCGGAGATCTCTGTACTTGGCTGACAGGGCAGGCCTGTGGGAGCCACCCTCCCGCCGGCCTGACTGAACCGGGCCACCCGCATCACTGTGCGTCGTCCGCCCTCTGCCGCTACTCACTCGAATCGTGATAGACAGACGCACCTTGACGCAGAGAAAGGGAGGGAGGGGGAGGTGGCCGCCGAGCCGTCAGAAGCACTCAGCGACTCAGACCTCCTCGCTCGCCATGTGGCCGGTGAACCCGACGCCTTCGGCGAGCTCGTACGGCGCCACCGCGACCGGCTGTGGGCTGTGGCACTCCGGACCCTGGGCGACCGCGAGGAAGCTGCCGACGCCGTCCAGGACGCCCTGGTCTCCGCCTTCCGGGCCGCCCACACCTTCCGCGGCCAGTCCGCCGTCACCACTTGGCTGCACCGCATCACCGTCAATGCCTGCCTCGACCGGGTCCGCAAGGCGGCCACCCGAAGGACCTCACCGGTCGATGACACCGAACGCTTCGAGCAGCTCCTTGAGCCGCACGAGTCGGCAGAGGCACCGGCAGAGCGCCAGGATCTGCACCGCGAGCTCCTGGCCGCACTCGCCACTCTCCCCGCCGAGCAGCGTGCCGCACTTGTCCTCGTGGATATGCAGAGCTACCCCGTGGCCGAGGCGGCACGCATCCTCGATGTACCGACAGGCACCGTGAAGAGCCGCTGTGCACGGGGCAGAGCCCGGCTCGCCCCTCTACTCACTCACCTCCGGCGTGAGGGCGCAGAAGCCGATGAAACCACCACGGGAAGGAACCGGACGCCGCGCGCATCCGTCCCACCCGCATCGGGACCGAAGGACGCAGGGACGAGCAATCCTGCTGCAGTGAAGGGCGGAGGTGGGCGCGCATGACATCAGCGACCGACACGACCCGGCACCCGGACGTCTCGGAGATCTCCGATCTCGTGGAGGGGCTGCTCCCGCCGTCACGTGCGGCAGAGGTACGCAGTCATGTGGACGGCTGTGAGCTCTGCGGCGATGTCCATTCCTCACTCATGGAGATCCGCGAGCTGCTCGGCACCGTGCCCACGCCACAGCACATGCCCGAGGATGTCGCAGACCGCCTCGACGCCGCGCTCGCCGCCGAGGCTCTCAGCACCGCGGCGCCCGTCGGAGCGATGCATGTTTCACGTGAAACAGAACCCTCTATGGCACAGAAGCCGGAAACGGAGCTCAGTCTCCCAGACCGCCCTGCCGGGCGTCCCCGGGCTACCACCGGTCCCGGCCGTCGGCCGGCTCGGCGCCGCCGCACAGCCGTGCTCGGCACCGCTCTCGGTGCAGCCGTGGTCGGTGTGGGCGTCTTCATGCTGCAGAACTTCCAGCCGTCCCAGGAGGATGCCAGCCTCAAGGCGGCGGACCGAGGCTCCAGCTCCGCAGCGAAAGGTGCAGGAACCTTCTCGGCCTCCACCCTCGAAGGCCGGGTCCAGACGCTCCTTCTGAGCGCGGGCACGGAGCCGTCGAGTTCGAACGGCACCAGCACCGAGAAGAAGGCGCCGCCGTCCGTCGACATTCAATCGACGCCCAAGAGCGACTCTCCCGGGTCCGAGTCGCCTCGAACGCCGTTGCGCGCACCCGTCGTGTCCGTCCCGCTCTGCGTGGAGCAGGGCATCGGGCGGAAGACCGCGGCCCTCGCCATGGAGGAAGGCACCTACGAGGGCGCGGATGCCTTCCTCGTCGTCCTGCCGCACCCCTCCGACGCGACCCGCGTCCAGGCGTATGTCGTCGATGCGGCCTGCGTCCGGGAAAAGCCCGCCGCCAAGGGGAAGCTACTGCTGACCCGCGCCTACTCGCGCCCCTGAGAATCGCGCCGGACGCCGCCCCGGCACGTCGGGAATGCATCCCCCGTAGGATTCGTTGGGTGGGGTGAGTGTCGTTGAATCGACCCCAGTAGGCGTGGACAGTAGGCAGTCTGCAGAGACGAGGAAGAAACCCGTGAGCGACGTCCGTAATGTGATCATCATCGGCTCCGGCCCCGCGGGCTACACGGCCGCCCTTTACACCGCACGCGCCTCACTGAAGCCGCTGGTGTTCGAAGGCGCCGTCACCGCCGGCGGCGCGCTGATGAACACCACCGACGTGGAGAACTTCCCGGGCTTCCAGGACGGGATCATGGGCCCCGAGCTCATGGACAACATGCGCGCCCAGGCCGAACGCTTCGGCGCCGAGCTCGTCCCCGACGATGTCGTCTCCGTCGACCTCACCGGAGACATCAAGACGGTCACCGACACGGCCGGCACGGTGCACCGCGCCAAAGCCGTCATCGTGACGACCGGCTCCCAGCACCGCAAGCTCGGCCTGCCCAACGAGGACGCCCTCTCCGGCCGCGGCGTCTCCTGGTGCGCCACCTGTGACGGCTTCTTCTTCAAGGACCAGGACATCGCCGTGGTCGGCGGCGGCGACACCGCGATGGAAGAGGCGACCTTCCTCTCCCGCTTCGCGAAGTCGGTCACCATCGTCCACCGCCGCGACTCGCTGCGTGCCTCCAAGGCCATGCAGGACCGCGCCTTCGCCGACCCGAAGATCAAGTTCGCCTGGGACAGCGAGGTTGCCGGAGTGCACGGGGAGCAGAAGCTGTCCGGCCTGACCCTTCGGAACACCAAGACCGGCGAGACGTCCGAGCTCGCGGTGACCGGCCTGTTCATCGCGGTGGGCCACGACCCGCGCACCGAACTCTTCAAGGGTCAGCTCGACCTCGACGAGGAGGGCTACCTCAAGGTCGAAGCTCCCTCGACGCATACCAACCTCACCGGTGTCTTCGGCGCCGGTGACGTCGTCGACCACACCTATCGGCAGGCCATCACCGCTGCCGGCACGGGTTGCTCGGCCGCTCTTGACGCCGAGCGCTTCCTCGCCGCGCTCGCCGACGACAAGAAGGCCGCTGCGGTCACCGTCTGATCCACGCCTCACCCCCACACCCCAAGTAGTTAAGGAGGCCGCCGTGGCCGGCGCCCTGAAGAACGTGACCGACGACTCCTTCGACGAGGTCGTCCTGAAGAGCGACAAGCCTGTGCTGGTGGACTTCTGGGCCGCGTGGTGCGGCCCGTGCCGCCAGATCGCGCCGTCTTTGGAGGCCATCGCTGCTGAGCACGGTGACCAGATCGAGATCGTCAAGCTCAATATCGACGAGAACCCGGACACGGCCGCCAAGTACGGCGTCATGTCCATCCCGACCCTGAACGTCTACCAGGGTGGCGAGGTCGCCAAGACCATCGTCGGCGCCAAGCCGAAAGCCGCGATCCTCCGCGACCTCGAAGCCTTCATCGGCGAGTAGGACCGTGGTCCGCTGTTTCACGTGAAACGGGTCCATCCCCTCGGGGGATGGACCCGTTTCACGTTGTCATGGGCTCTCGGGTCAAAGAGGCCGCAGCGCGGGCTCCTTCTGGACGGCACCCAGCAACCGGTCCAGCGCCAGCTCGACGTCCTCCTTCCAGGAGAGCGTCGTACGCAGTTCCAGTCTCAGCCGCGGATGAACGGGATGCGGCCGTACAGTCTTGAAGCCGACCGCGAGGAGATGATCTGCCGGAAGCACACAGGCAGGCTCCTTCCACCGGGCGTCACCGAAAGCCTCGATCGCCCTGAATCCCCGACGCAGCAAGTCCTTGGCGACGGTCTGCACCATGACTCGGCCCAGGCCTTGTCCCTGGTACGGCGGCATGATCCGGGCAGTCATCAACTGCACGGCATCGGGGGAGACGGGGCTCGTCGGAAAAGCCGTCGAGCGCGGCACGTAGGCAGGCGGTGCATAGAGAACGAAGCCCGCCGGCACATCGTCGACATAGACAACGCGGCCGCACGATCCCCACTCCAGTAGAACGGCCGAGATCCATGCCTCTTTCTCCAGCTCGGGCGTTCCCGCCTTTACTGCAGCTTCCCCACTGACCGGATCAAGCTCCCAGAAGACACACGAGCGGCAACGCCTGGGGAGATCGGAAAGGTTGTCCAGTGTGAGCGGTACGAGCCGACGCCCCATGAAGGCTGTTCCTCGCTTCCTTCGCCCGCCGCACCGCGTGCGGCAGTCAGTGCACTCCGTTCAAGGAGCAGGCTGCCGACGAACCCTCCAACAGCCCCCAGGCCCAGCCCCACTGTCATCAGTCGGCTGCGGCTCGCTGCTCGCATGGCCCTCCCTCCGCCGAGGTGACTCAAGCCGGATGTGCCATACCAGAACGCATCGTATCCACCCAGGGATGAAGCCGACACCGAGAGAAAGCAAAGGGCGGGCTGTATTCCGGTATCCCCCGGAACACAGCCCGCCCCCAGTCCATCGGCAGAGGTCAGCTCTCGTCGCCCTCGGCAGGATCCTCGGAGGAGGCCTGATTGAGCACGCGCCCCTCACCCGGTGCCAGGCTGCCGAGAATGCGGTCCAGATCCTCCATCGATGCGAACTCGACGACGATCTTTCCCTTCTTCTGGCCGAGGTCGACCTTCACCCTGGTCTCAAAGCGGTCCGAAAGCCGGGAAGCAAGATCGGACAACGCTGGCGACACCCGGCCACCGGCCCGCGGCCCCTTGGCCTTGGCAGTGCTCGTGGGACTGGATCCCATGAGGGTCACAATCTCTTCGACCGCACGCACCGACAGCCCCTCGGCCACAATGCGATGTGCCAGCCTGTCCTGCTCCTCCGAGTCGTCCACGGACAGCAGCGCCCGTGCATGACCGGCCGACAGCACCCCGGCCGCGACCCTCCGTTGGACCGGATGCGACAGCCTCAGCAGTCGCAGCGTGTTGGACACCTGCGGGCGAGAACGCCCGATCCGGTCAGCCAGCTGATCATGCGTGCACTTGAAGTCCTTGAGCAACTGGTCGTACGCGGCTGCCTCCTCCAACGGGTTCAGCTGAGCCCGGTGCAGGTTCTCCAGGAGCGCGTCCAGGAGAAGCTTCTCGTCGTCCGTGGCCCGGACAATGGCGGGGATCCGCTCCAGACCGGCCTCACGGCAGGCCCTCCAGCGCCGCTCGCCCATGATGAGCTCGTAGCGCTCCGGACCCATCTTCCGCACCACGACGGGCTGGAGAAGGCCCACCTCCTTGATGGAGGTCACCAACTCGGCAAGCGCGTCCTCGTCGAATACCTCACGGGGCTGACGAGGATTCGGGGTGATGGAGCCGAGAAGAACCTCGGCAAAATACGCTCCTGCGGCTCCCGCAGATTCTGCCGCTGTCTCGGTCTCCGAAACCGGCGCACTCGACTCCGGCACAACCGGAGCGGGCGCAAGCGTGGCCACCTTCGCAGCGGCCACCCCCCGCTCTGCCGTCATGACAGGACCCGCCCCAGGAGAGGCCGAGCCCACACCCGTGGACGGCACCTGCTTCTCCTGCGGAGCGGCGGGGATCAGGGCACCTAGCCCACGCCCCAACCCTCTTCGACGCTCACTCACTGGATCCCCTCCGAAATGCTCTGCTGACTGTTCCCACTGCCCGTGTGGGCCTGTTGGGCCTCGTACTGCACCCCGACCCCCCGCAGGGCGATCTCACGCGCCGCTTCGAGGTACGACAGCGACCCACTCGAACCCGGGTCGTAGGTAAGCACGGTCTGCCCATAGCTCGGTGCCTCCGAAATCCGCACCGACCGCGGAATACTCGTCCGCAGCACTTCCTTACCGAAGTGGCTGCGCACCTCCTCCGCGACCTGCGAAGCGAGCCTGGTCCTGCCGTCGTACATGGTGAGCAGGATCGTCGATACATGAAGATCGGGGTTGAGATGCCCCCGTACCAGGTCCACATTGCGCAGCAGCTGCCCCAGCCCTTCCAGTGCGTAGTACTCACACTGGATAGGGATCAGCACCTCGGCACCGGCAACCATGGCATTGACCGTCAGCAGACCGAGCGAAGGCGGGCAGTCGATCAGGATGTAGTCCAGCGGCTGCTCATATCCCTGGATCGCCCGCTGCAGTCGGCTCTCCCGCGCCACCAGCGACACCAGCTCGATCTCCGCACCGGCGAGATCGATAGTGGCGGGGGCGCAGAAGAGGCCTTCAACGTCCGGAACAGGCTGAACCACCTCGGAGAGCGGCCTACTCTCCACCAGGACGTCATAGATGGAGGGGACTTCGGCATGGTGATCGATACCCAGGGCCGTGGAGGCATTCCCCTGCGGGTCAAGGTCGACCACCAGAACACGTGCGCCGTGAAGCGCGAGCGAGGCGGCAAGATTGACCGTCGTGGTCGTCTTGCCCACCCCACCCTTCTGGTTGGCCACCACCATGACGCGCGTCCGGTCAGGACGGGGCAGGCCCTCGCCGGCGCGGCCAAGGGCCTCGACCGCCAGCTGGGCCGCGCGACCGATGGGTGTGTCATCCATCGGCGGCGGTGTTTCACGTGAAACACCCTCCCCCGCCGATTCGGCTCGGGGACCGGGGACCGGATCGGTCATCGGTCCCGCGATGTTGGCGTCGGACCGCAAGGACTCACTCTCCTCGACTTCAGGCTCACAATGAGCAGAGCCTGCCATGCTTTCGGGGTCGTGAACCAGCGAGGCCCGCTCTTCTGTGGATGAATCCACTTCTGTGGACAACTCCGTAGCCCTAACGGGCCTGCGGTGCCGCGGCGCGGCAGCCGCGCGACCGCGGCTGATGATCCCATGCAGCAGAGAGCGACGTTTCACGTGAAACACGATGCCCCTGCAGCCTAGCTACAGGGGCACGACACTCCGCGTGAGGTATGTATGGCTGCTTGCCAGGAGCATCGCCGACAAGCAACCAAACTGTATGCAACGGTCGATTTCGCAGCGTGACCAGACGTGTCAGCGACGACGCCTCGTGCGGCTCGTCCTCGCCGCCTTGGCCCTCTTTGCGGCGAACCTCACACCGCCCGGGCTCTCCCCGACCACCACACGCACCACCGTGGACATCGGATCGACAACGCCCTCTCCGACGTGCAGCACCTCGGTCTCCACCACACCGAGCTTACTCAAGGCCGCACGGGCGCCGACGATCTCCTCTTCGGCGGTATCCCCCTTGAGCGCCAGCATCTCTCCGTATGGACGCAGTAGCGGAACTCCCCAGCCGGCCAGCCGATCGAGCGGCGCCACAGCCCGAGCCGTCACAACGTGAACCGGCTGAAGCGTCCCCAGAACCTCCTCGGCCCGACCACGTACAACCGTCACATGGTTCAGGCCCAGCAGCTCGACGACTTCCTGGAGGAAATTCGTCCGCCGGAGCAAGGGCTCCAGCAAGGTGATCTTAAGATCCGGACGCACCAGCGCCAGCGGGATACCCGGAAGCCCCGCACCGGAGCCCACATCGCAGACCGTGACGCCCTCAGGCACGACCTCGGAGAGCACCGCGCAGTTCAGCAGATGCCGCTCCCACAGCCGCGGCACCTCACGCGGACCGATCAACCCCCGCTTCACCCCGGCATCCGCCAGCAGTTCCGCGTACCGGACAGCCTCTGGGAAGAACTCACCGAAAACTGCCCGCGCCCCTTCGGGCGCCTGGGGAAGCTCTACTTCCGCCGTCACGGGAACCGTCCTTCCATACCGCACTACCGCACTGTGGGTGGCTGACTATCAGGCTGACAAAGATCGGCCCCGCCTGATAACAGACGGGGCCGACAGAACAAGGGTCCGGTCAGGCCGGGAGAACGACGACGAAGCGCTGCGGCTCCTCGCCCTCGGACTCGCTGCGCAGACCAGCGGCCGCGACCGCATCGTGCACAACCTTGCGCTCGAACGGCGTCATCGGGTCCAGCTTCACCGGCTCACCGGTGCTCTTGACCTCGTCCGCGGCCTTGGCACCCAGCTCGGCGAGCTCAGCCCGCTTCTTGGCCCGGAAGCCCGCGATGTCCAGCATCAGCCGACTCCGGTCACCGGTCTCCCGGTGCACAGCAAGCCGCGTCAGCTCCTGGAGCGCCTCCAGCACCTCACCGTCGCGGCCCACGAGCTTCTGCAGATCACGTGCCGAGTCGCTGATGATCGAGACCGCGGCCCGGTCCGCCTCGACGTCCATGTCGATGTCGCCGTCGAGATCGGCGATGTCGAGCAGGCCCTCGAGGTAGTCCGCTGCGATCTCGCCCTCCTGCTCAAGGCGGGTCAAGGTGTCGCTGCCCTCAGCGGCCGTGGAGGTGGTGCCTTCCGTCACGGATGGACTCCTTCTTACTTCTTGGACGGGTGCTTGGGCCGCTGCGGGCCCTTGCGCTGTCCGGACTTGGCTTGGCGTGAGGAGCCGGACGCGGGCTTGCCCGCCGGCTTGGGCTTGTCGTCCTGCGATGCGTCCGGCTTCTGCAGGGAGGTCTTGGAACCCGACTCGGTGGAGTCGGTGTCCTTGGCCCCCGTCTGCTGGGCGGCACCGGTCTGACGCTGGGCCTTGGTCTGGCGCTTGGGCTGCTGACGCCGCTGCGCGGCTCCGCCCTCGGACTCGGCAAGAGCCGTATCGCTCTTGATCACCGTGCCGTCCTCCTGGGCCGCGAAGCCCAGCTTGGCCAGTCCCGTGATGAACTTCCGCTCGATGTCATTGCGATCCGGGCCCTTGGACACGATCCGCTTGACCGTATTGCGCTTGGTCCTGCCGCGAACCTCACCGTGAGCAGTGACGCTCTTCAGCAGACGTCCCAGGTAATGGTCCTGCGCCTTGCTGCCCGGGGTCGGGTTCTGGTTGATCACGTACATCTGCTGACCCATGGTCCAGACGTTGGTGGTCAGCCAGTAGACGAGGACACCGACGGGGAAGTTGATGCCCATGACGGCGAAGATCAGCGGGAAGATGTACATCAGCATCTTCTGCTGCTGCATGTAGGGCGTCTTGACCGTCAGGTCGACATTCTTCGTCATCAGCTGGCGCTGGGTGAAGAACTGCGACGCCGACATCATCACGATCATGACCGCGGTGACGACACGGACGTCCAGCAGCGAGGCACCGAGTGCGTGGACCGTCGCTTCGCTGTCCATGAACTTGGCAGCGAGCGGAGCACCGAAGATGTGTGCCTTACGGGCGCTGTCCAGCAGCGGCTGGTCGATGACACCGATCGTCTTGCCCGAGGCGATGGCCGAGAGCACGTGATACAGGGCGAAGAAGAACGGCGACTGCGCCAGGATGGGAAGGCACGAGGAGAGCGGGTTGGTACCCGTCTCCTTGTACAGCTTCATCATCTCTTCGGACTGACGCTGCTTGTCGCTCTTGTAGCGCTCCTGGATCGCCTTCATCTTCGGCTGGAGCACCTGCATGTTCCGGGTCGACTTGATCTGCTTAACGAAAAGCGGGATCAGGCAGATCCGGATCAGCACCACCAGGGACACGATGGACAGGCCCCAGGCCCAGCCCGTGTCATCGCCGAAGATCGCTCCGTACAACGTGTGGAACTGGACGATGACCCAGGAAACAGGCCAGGTGATAAAGCTGAACAGACTGGCAATCGTGTCCACTAATCAGGCTCCTTGAGCTTTGGGCGAAGTCTCTGCGGCCGGGCTCGGGGGTTCGGAAACCGACCCCCCGGGAGGCACATCAGCGGCGGAGTCCCCGCCCTTGCTGCCACGTATTGCATTACGCAGCAGTTCGTGCCAACGCGGGCGTTTGCGTGGCGGGACGTGATCCACGCCGCCGGGTGACCACGGATTGCATCGCAGGATGCGCCAGGCCGTCAGCGCAGTTCCCTTGATCGCTCCGTGCCGGTCGATCGCCGTATATCCATAGTGGGAACACGACGGGTAGTAACGGCAGACAGGCCCGAGAAGTGGGCTGATCGTCCACTGATACAGCTTGATAAGAGCCAGCAGCGGGTACTTCATCGCGCGCCCCCTCCCAGCAGCCGCTGCAGAGCGGCGTCCAGGTCTCGGGCCAGCTGTTCATGGTCGGCGTCGCCCGCTCCGGGCAGCGCTCGTACGACAACCAGGCTACCGGGGGGCAGCAGGGCCAGTCGCTCGCGGACCAGATGGCGAAGCCTGCGCTTCACCGCTGTGCGTACAACCGCTCCACCCACAGCTTTGCTGACAACGAAACCCGCACGCGGCGGGGGAGCGTTCTCCCCAGTCACGTGCGGGTCCGTTGCACCGCTGCGTAGATGAACGACGAGAAGCGGGCGGCCGGCCCGGCGTCCTCGACGTACTGCGGTCGCGAAGTCCTCGCGCCGCCTCAGCCGATTCTCGGTAGGCAGCACGTCATGACCTGTAAGCGATCAGGCGGACAGGTTGGCGCGACCCTTGCCACGGCGGGACGCGAGGATCGCGCGGCCGGCACGGGTGCGCATACGCAGCCGGAAGCCGTGGGTCTTCGCGCGACGACGGTTGTTCGGCTGGAAGGTGCGCTTGCTCACTCGGGGGCTCCAGAAATGACTCGTGTGTTGGCGGGACATCGCCTGGCTGTCACCGTGCGCCCACGAGAGACTCGCGTAAACGCCCTAGTGCACCGCTTCACAATCACAGATCGTGATCTTTGCCCATCGGAGGCAGGCGGCAGCAGCCATCGACAACTCGACCTGGTCACGGTACGCGCGGCTACGCCATCCGGTCAAACCGGCTCCACGGCACCCCCCACTGTGCACAGCCTGTGGACAACAACTTGAACCTCGCGGGTCGGCCTGACTACCGTGGCTGAACTCCGGTTCTTTTTCTTCCTGCCTGCCGGTCCTCACCCATCCCGACCCACCCCGTCCCGAGAACCACACATTCGTGGGACCAGCGAGAGAGCGTGCCTTGTGGCTGATGTACCTGCCGATCTTGCCGCAGTGTGGCCACGAGTGCTGGAGCAACTCCTCGGGGAGGGCCAGCAGGGCATCGAGCCGAAGGACAAGCAGTGGATCGAGCGCTGCCAGCCGCTCGCGCTGGTCGCCGACACGGCGCTGCTCGCCGTCCCCAATGAATGGGGCAAGCGAGTCCTGGAAGGCCGGCTCGCGCCGCTCATCAGCGAGACGCTGAGCCGCGAGTGCGGCCGCCCGATCCGCATCGCGATCACCGTCGACGACTCCGCGGGCGAACCTCCGAGCCCGCCCGCGCCTCCGATGCACCAGTCCCAGCAGCCTCAGCAGCACCGCTACCAGGGACCGCAGCACGACGAGCGTCAGCACAACGACGCATACGACGGATACGGACACCGGCCCTCCGACGACGGCATGCCGACCGCCCGGCCCGCCTACCCCGACTACCAGCAGCAGCGCCCCGACCCCGGTGCGTGGCCGCGCACCCAGGAGGACCTCTCCTGGCAGCAGCCCCGGCTCGGCGGATTCCAGGACCGCGACACCTCGCCGGAACAGTGGCGCGAGCCGTACGCCGGCGGCCGCCCCCAGCAGCCGCAGCACGACTACCGGTCACAGCCGCCCGAGCGTCAGAGTTACGAGCAACAGCGCTCCGAGCGCCACGACATGCAGGACCCCCAGCACCGCCAGGGCGGCGCCGGCACCGGACGGCCCGGCGGCGCCACCCGGCCGATGGGCGCACAGCCCGCCGCCACTCCCGGCCCCGGCGAGCCGGCGGCCCGGCTGAATCCGAAGTACCTCTTCGACACCTTCGTCATCGGTGCGTCCAACCGATTCGCGCACGCCGCAGCGGTCGCCGTCGCCGAAGCACCCGCCAAGGCCTACAACCCGCTCTTCATCTACGGGGAGTCCGGACTCGGCAAGACCCACCTGCTGCACGCCATCGGGCACTACGCCCGCAGTCTCTACCCGGGCACCAGGGTGCGGTACGTGAGCTCCGAGGAGTTCACCAACGAGTTCATCAACTCGATCCGCGACGGCAAGGGCGACACCTTCCGCAAGCGCTACCGCGATGTGGACATCCTGCTGGTCGACGACATCCAGTTCCTGGCGAGCAAGGAGTCGACGCAGGAGGAGTTCTTCCACACCTTCAATACGCTCCACAACGCCAACAAGCAGATCGTGCTGTCCTCGGACCGGCCGCCCAAGCAGCTGGTGACCCTGGAAGACCGGTTGCGGAACCGTTTCGAGTGGGGTCTGACCACCGATGTGCAGCCGCCGGAGCTGGAGACGCGGATCGCGATCCTCCGCAAGAAGGCGGTGCAGGAACAGCTCAACGCCCCGCCGGAGGTGCTGGAGTTCATCGCCTCCCGCATCTCCCGGAACATCAGGGAGCTGGAGGGGGCGCTGATCCGGGTCACGGCCTTCGCCAGTCTCAACCGCCAGCCGGTGGACCTCGGGCTGACCGAGCATGTGCTGAAGGATCTGATCCCGGGTGGCGAGGACTCGGCTCCGGAGATCACGGCGACGGCCATCATGGCGGCGACCGCGGACTATTTCGGTCTGACGGTCGACGATCTCTGCGGAACCTCGCGCAGCCGCGTGCTGGTGACGGCCCGGCAGATCGCCATGTACCTCTGCCGGGAGCTGACCGATCTCTCGCTGCCCAAGATCGGTGCGCAGTTCGGCGGCCGCGACCATACGACGGTGATGCACGCGGACCGGAAGATCCGTGCGCTGATGGCGGAGCGACGCTCCATCTACAACCAGGTCACCGAGCTCACCAACCGCATCAAGAACGGCTGACGGACCACCGGCACACGCTCTCCATGCGCGCAGAAGGGCGCCTGGGGAACCCTCACAGGGTTCCCCAGGCGCCCTTCT
>NZ_JBIURV010000011.1:84736-195097 GCF_044741025.1 Streptomyces sp. NPDC088246 | reverse complement strand
ACACCAACCCACAAACCACGGGGCCCCCCCCCCCCCCCCCCCCCCCCCCCCGGCCCCCCGGGGGGGGGGGGGCCCCCCCCCCCGGGGCCCCCCCCCCCCCCTTCTGCGTTGCCCAAGGCTTGCCCGAAGTCCTTCCAGCGGGCGTCCCAGAGGGCTTCCAGCTGCCGCTCCCGGGCTCTCTTGAAGCCGTCCCGCCCTCTCCTGACGCCTTCCCCGAGCCCTTCCGGAGCCTCGAAGGCCCCCTCCGAGCCCGGCCTCCGAGGCTCCGAGGCAATCGCGGTGTTCGAATACCCGGCGCCGGCCGTCCGTTCTCCACAGATCTGGGGAGAATTTCTCCTCCACAGGCTGGGGATCCGGAAGTTGTCCATATTGCTTCCACAGGGGCGACTACCGATACTCCATCAGGCCAGGTCAAGGGCCTGGGGATTTGTGGTCAACAATGATCCACAGCCTGTGGACAAAATATTCGTCCACAGGGAGCTGCTGCTGTTGTCCACCGGCGGCCCACAGCACTGGCCATGTTGTCCCCAGCTTCCTCGAGCTTCTCCACACCCCTGTCCACTGTTCGGCAACGCAACACCGCCTTTCACTGCGCCGAGTGAAAGGCGTCACACCGAGAGGGTCGGTTGGGCTGTGGGGAACGTGGGTAAAGCTGGGGACAGCCCTGGGGAGAAACCCCCCTGCCCTGTGCATCGGGTGTGCAGAACTTTCGTGTGTCCACAGAAGCACCGGGTTGTCCACCGGTGCCACCCACAGGGTCGGTGGACAAAAAACCGGGCTTGACCTGCGGAAACGACGTTATCCACGGTTTCCACAGGCCCTACTACTACTGCCACCTAGAGTTAGCCCGGAATCCGCTTCGAAGTGGGGCCTGTGCACAACTCGGCGCCGGAGCTCTCCGAACCTCTTGTCGCGACTTGACCCCGAGCAGCACCGAGTGTCGGTGCCGTACGTCAGACTGGTCCCCGGCGTCCTCCCGCTGTCACCGGTGGGAGACCCGATCAGACGACGAAGGCCAGCAGGGCGAGCGAGCAACAGCAGGAGGCGGTTCCGGTGAAGATCCGGGTGGAGCGCGATGTACTCGCGGAGGCTGTGGCCTGGGTGGCCCGTAGCCTCCCGGCCCGTCCGCCGGCGCCCGTTCTTGCGGGCCTTCTGCTGAAGGCTGAGGACGGCGCCCTCAGCTTCTCCAGCTTCGACTACGAGGTCTCGGCCCGGGTCTCGGTGGACGCCGAGGTCGAGGAGGACGGCACGGTGCTGGTCTCCGGCCGACTGCTCGCCGACATCTGCCGTGCCCTTCCCAACCGCCCGGTGGAGATTTCCACAGACGGTGTACGGGCCACCGTGGTCTGCGGCTCCTCGCGATTCACACTCCACACCCTTCCTGTGGAGGAGTACCCGGCGCTGCCGGAGATGCCGACCGCCACCGGCACGGTCCCGGGTGAGGTTTTCGCCTCGGCCGCCGCCCAGGTCGCCATCGCCGCGGGCCGTGACGACACGCTGCCCGTCCTGACCGGTGTGCGGATCGAGATCGAGGGTGAGACCGTCACCCTGGCCTCCACCGACCGCTACCGCTTCGCGGTCCGCGAGTTCCTCTGGAAGCCGGAGAACCCCGATGCCTCGGCTGTCGCCCTGGTGCCCGCCAAGACGCTGCTGGACACCGCCAAGGCTCTGACCAGCGGTGACACGGTGACTCTGGCGCTGTCCGGCTCGGGTGCCGGCGAGGGCCTGATCGGTTTCGAGGGCGCGGGCCGGCGTACGACCACGCGACTGCTCGAAGGCGATCTGCCGAAGTACCGGACGCTGTTCCCCACCGAGTTCAACTCGGTCGCGGTCATCGAGACCGCTCCGTTCGTCGAGGCAGTCAAGCGTGTGGCTCTCGTTGCCGAGCGGAACACTCCGGTGCGGCTCAGCTTCGAGCAGGGTGTGCTGATCCTGGAGGCGGGTTCCAGTGACGATGCACAGGCTGTGGAGCGGGTCGACGCGGTGCTGGAGGGCGATGACATCTCGATCGCCTTCAATCCGACCTTCCTGCTGGACGGGCTGAGCGCGATCGACTCCCCGGTTGCCCAGCTCTCGTTCACGACGTCCACCAAGCCTGCGCTGCTCAGCGGTCGTCCGGCCGTGGATGCCGAGGCGGATGACGCGTACAAGTACCTGATCATGCCGGTCCGCCTTTCCGGCTGACCCGGCCATCGGTCCTGCAAGGCAGCTCCCGACGGGCACGCTCAGTGCCGAGCATGCCCGTCGGTCTGTCCCAGGCCGGGCGTAGGCTCGGCCTTGGGTACGAATCGGCACAACGCTTAAGGAATCTCTGATGGAGCTCGGTCTCGTCGGCCTCGGCAAGATGGGCGGCAACATGCGCGAGCGCATCCGCCGCGCAGGCCACACCGTCATCGGTTACGACCGCAACCCGGACGTCTCCGATGTCCACAGTCTCGAAGAGCTTGTGGGCAAGCTGAAGGGCCCCCGGGTCATCTGGGTGATGGTTCCGGCCGGTGCCCCGACCCAGGCCACCATCGACGAGCTGGCCGGGCTTCTCTCGCCCGGTGACATCGTCGTGGACGGCGGAAACTCCCGCTGGACGGACGACGAGAAGCACGCGGTCGAGCTGGGCATCAAGGGCATCGGCTTCGTGGACTGCGGCGTCTCGGGCGGCGTCTGGGGCCTGGAGAACGGCTACGCGCTGATGTACGGCGGCGACGCCGAGAACGTGGCGAAGGTCCAGCCGGTCTTCGACGCGCTGAAGCCCGAGGGCGACTTCGGTTCCGTCCACGCGGGCAAGGTCGGTGCCGGCCACTTCGCGAAGATGGTCCACAACGGCATCGAGTACGCCATGATGCAGGCCTACGCCGAGGGCTGGGAGCTGCTGGAGAAGGTCGACTCCGTCACCGACGTGCGCGAGGTCTTCCGCTCCTGGCAGGAGGGCACGGTCATCCGTTCCTGGCTGCTCGACCTGGCGGTCAACGCACTGGACGACGACGAGCACCTCGACAAGCTCCGTGGCTTCGCCGCCGACTCCGGTGAGGGCCGCTGGACGGTGGAGGCCGCGATCGACAACGCGGTGCCGCTGCCCGCAATCACCGCGTCGCTCTTCGCGCGTTTCGCCTCGCGACAGGACGACTCCCCGCAGATGAAGATGATCGCCGCGCTGCGCAACCAGTTCGGCGGCCACGCGGTCGAGAACAAGAAGTAACCGCAACGGGGAGCGGGCCGGGCCGAAGTGTCCGACCCGTAACTACGGAGCACGGAGCAGGAAGCCGGGAAGGTCGGCGTACACCCATGCATGTCACGCATCTCTCGCTGGCCGACTTCCGCTCGTACGCCCGGGTCGAGGTACCTCTCGATCCGGGCGTCACCGCTTTCGTGGGGGCCAACGGCCAGGGCAAGACGAATCTGGTGGAGGCCGTCGGCTACCTTGCGACGCTCGGCAGCCATCGGGTCTCCTCCGATGCGCCGCTGGTGCGGATGGGCGCGGACCGGGCTGTCATCCGGGCCGCCGTGACGCAGGGCGAGCGCTCGCAGCTGGTCGAGCTGGAGCTCAATCCCGGCAAGGCCAATCGGGCCCGGATCAATAGATCGTCGCAGGTCAGGCCGCGTGATGTGCTGGGGATCATACGTACGGTGCTGTTCGCGCCGGAGGATCTTGCGTTGGTCAAGGGGGACCCCGGGGAGCGTCGGCGCTTTCTCGACGAGCTGATCACGGCGCGTTCGCCGCGGATGGCGGGGGTGCGTTCGGACTACGAGCGGGTGCTGAAGCAGCGCAACACCTTGCTGAAGTCGGCGGCGATGGCGCGCAGGCACGGGGGCCGGTCGATGGATCTGTCCACGCTCGACGTGTGGGACCAGCATCTGGGCCGGGTGGGTGCGGAGCTGCTGGCGCAGCGGCTGGATCTGATCGCCGCGTTGCAGCCGCTGGCTGACAAGGCGTACGGAGATGTGGCGCCGGGTGGTGGTCCGGTGGCGCTGGAGTACCGCAGTTCGGTCGGTGCAGGCGTGGAGCCGGCCCGCACCCGTGACGAGCTGTACGAGCAGCTGATCGCGGCCCTGGTGGATGTGCGTAAGCAGGAGATCGAGCGGGGTGTGACGTTGGTCGGTCCGCACCGTGATGATCTGTTGCTGGGTTTGCGGGGGATGCCGGCCAAGGGGTACGCGAGCCACGGTGAGTCCTGGTCGTATGCGTTGGCGCTGCGGCTGGCTTCGTACGATCTGCTGCGCGGCGAGGGCAATGAGCCGGTGCTGGTGCTGGACGATGTCTTTGCCGAGCTGGATGCGCGTCGTCGTGAGCGGTTGGCGGAGTTGGTGGCTCCGGGCGAGCAGGTGCTGGTGACGGCTGCGGTGGACGACGATGTTCCGGGTGTGCTGGCGGGGACGCGGTATGCGGTGTCCGCGGGTGAGGTGGAGCGGCTGTGAGCGGCCGTGGTGAGGTGTCCGGGGCGTCTGGGGAGCAGTCGCAGGAGCGGCCGGCGGAAGGGAAGCAGCCGGAGCCCTCGGGTGTCGATCTGGCGCGGGTGGCGTTGCGTGCGGCGAAGGAGCAGGCGCGGGCGCGTGGTGCTGCGGCGCAGCAGAAGAAGCAGGCCAGGCGCGGTGGTGGGCTGCGTTCGGGGGCGCGGGCGGATGGCCGTGACCCGTTGCCGTTGGGTGCTGCGATCAATCGTCTGATCACTGAGCGTGGCTGGGAGACGCCTGCGGCGGTGGGTGGGGTGATGGGGCGCTGGCCGCAGATCGTCGGTGAGGATCTGGCCAATCACTGTGTGCCGTTGCGGTACGACGAGGATCCGGACGAGCGGGTGCTGACGGTGCAGTGCGATTCGACGGCGTGGGCGACGCAGCTGCGGTTGCTGGCGCCTCAGCTGGTGGCCCGGCTGAATGGGGATCTGGGGCATGGCACGGTGAGGTTGATCAAGGTGTTGGGGCCGGGGGGTCCGCAGCGCAGGTTCGGTCCGCTGCGGGCGCCGGGGAGCACCGGGCCTGGCGATACGTACGGATGAGGCCTCTGAGCTGGGCTTTTCTCTGTTTCTGAGCTCCGTGGCGCTCTGTTCCGATGTGAGTCATGGCCTTGTGCTGTCTGCTCGTTCGCGCTGTCCGTCGCGTCCGTGTTGTGCCGGTGTGCGCTGGTTGAAACCACGCGGTGGGAGTGGGGTGTCCCTCACGGTAGCGAGAGGTTGACAGGCCGAAGCGCTCAATGCCCGCGTGAGCCTCTTGGGGGGCCGTCCTGAATATGGGGAGTCGTCAGGCGCTCATCCAGGGCGGCACATGCGTACTCAGGTACCGGCAAACCCCCATTCATGTCGGTGCTACCGGTAGACTGGTGGACAATCCCGCATCCTTGCGGGAGTCGTCGATTACAAGCCGAACGACGCAGCCGCTCCCGACTGTCCGGAGAACGGCCTGTGCTGTGCCAGAAAGGGCGCTTCGTGGCCGATTCCGGCAACCCCAACGAGAACATTCCGTCCACACTCGGTGAGAGCGGCGGGGCAACTGCCTCGGGCGAGGTCACTGCCTCGTACGACGCGAGCGCGATCACCGTCCTCGAGGGCCTGGACGCGGTCCGCAAGCGACCTGGCATGTACATCGGCTCGACCGGTGAGCGTGGACTCCACCACCTTGTGTACGAGGTCGTCGACAACTCGGTCGATGAAGCCCTGGCCGGGCACGCGGACACGATCGACGTCACGATCCTCGCCGACGGCGGGGTGCGTGTGGTCGACAACGGCCGTGGTATCCCGGTCGGCATCGTGCCGTCGGAGAAGAAGCCCGCGGTCGAGGTCGTGCTGACGGTGCTGCACGCCGGCGGCAAGTTCGGCGGCGGCGGCTACGCCGTCTCCGGCGGTCTGCACGGTGTCGGTGTCTCCGTGGTCAACGCGCTGTCGTCGCGGGTCTCGGTCGAGGTCCGGACGGACGGTTACCGCTGGACCCAGGACTACAAGCTCGGTGTGCCGACGGCTCCGCTGGCCCGTAACGAGGCCACCGACGAGACCGGCACGACCGTCACCTTCTGGGCCGACGGGGACATCTTCGAGACGACCGAGTACTCCTTCGAGACCTTGTCGCGCCGCTTCCAGGAGATGGCGTTCCTCAACAAGGGTCTGACGCTCAAGCTCACCGACGAGCGTGAGTCGGCGAAGGCGACGGCGGGCGCGGATGTCGCCGAGGTGGCCGAGGTCGCCGAGGAGGAGCAGGCCCGTACGGTCACGTACCACTACGAGGGCGGCATCGTCGACTTCGTGAAGTACCTCAACTCCCGCAAGGGCGATGTCATTCACCAGTCGGTGATCGACATCGAGGCCGAGGACAAGGAGCGTCTCCTCTCGGCCGAGATCGCGATGCAGTGGAACACGCAGTACAGCGAGGGTGTGTACTCCTTCGCCAATACGATCCACACGCATGAGGGCGGTACGCACGAGGAGGGTTTCCGTGCGGCTCTGACGACGCTGGTCAACAAGTACGCGCGGGACAAGAAGCTGCTGCGCGAGAAGGACGACAACCTCACCGGTGACGACGTCCGTGAGGGTCTGACGGCGATCATCTCGGTGAAGCTGGGCGAGCCGCAGTTCGAGGGGCAGACGAAGACCAAGCTGGGCAACACGGAGGCGAAGACCTTCGTCCAGAAGGTGGTCCACGAGCAGTTGACGGACTGGTTCGACCGCAATCCGAACGAGGCCGCGGACATCATCCGCAAGGGCATCGCTGCGGCCACGGCCCGTGTCGCGGCCCGCAAGGCGCGTGATCTGACCCGCCGCAAGGGGCTCCTGGAGAGCGCCTCGCTGCCGGGCAAGCTGAGCGACTGCCAGTCCAACGACCCGACGAAGTGCGAGATCTTCATCGTCGAGGGTGACTCCGCCGGTGGTTCGGCGAAGTCCGGCCGTAACCCGATGTACCAGGCGATCCTGCCGATCCGGGGCAAGATCCTGAATGTCGAGAAGGCCCGGATCGACAAGATCCTTCAGAACACCGAGGTCCAGGCGCTGATCTCGGCCTTCGGTACCGGGGTCCACGAGGACTTCGACATCGAGAAGCTCCGCTATCACAAGATCATCTTGATGGCGGACGCCGATGTCGACGGTCAGCACATCAACACCCTGCTGCTGACGTTCCTCTTCCGCTTCATGCGTCCGCTGGTCGAGGCCGGGCACGTGTATCTCTCCCGCCCGCCGCTCTACAAGATCAAGTGGGGCCGGGACGACTTCGAGTACGCGTACTCGGACCGGGAGCGCGACGCCCTGGTCGAGCTGGGCAAGCAGAACGGCAAGCGGATCAAGGAAGACTCGATCCAGCGCTTCAAGGGTCTCGGCGAGATGAACGCCGAGGAGCTGCGCGTCACCACGATGGATGTGGACCACCGGGTCCTCGGCCAGGTCACGCTGGACGACGCGGCGCAGGCGGACGACCTCTTCTCGGTGCTGATGGGCGAGGACGTCGAGGCGCGGCGCTCGTTCATCCAGCGCAACGCCAAGGACGTCCGCTTCCTCGACATCTGAGTCGGCCGTATCAGCAAACCGCCGCTCGAAAGGACTTTGACCAGCAATGGCCGACGAGAACACCCCTGTGACACCTGAAGAGGAGCCCACCGCCGCCGGCGTGGGCATGCGTGTCGAGCCCGTGGGGCTCGAGACGGAGATGCAGCGCTCCTACCTCGACTACGCGATGTCCGTGATCGTCTCGCGTGCACTGCCTGATGTACGGGACGGTCTCAAGCCCGTTCACCGCCGGGTGCTGTACGCGATGTACGACGGCGGTTACCGGCCCGAGAAGGGCTTCTACAAGTGTGCCCGTGTCGTCGGTGACGTCATGGGTACGTACCACCCGCACGGTGACTCCTCGATCTATGACGCGCTGGTGCGGCTGGCGCAGCACTGGTCGATGCGCATGCCGCTGGTGGACTCCAACGGCAACTTCGGTTCTCCGGGCAACGACCCGGCCGCCGCCATGCGGTACACCGAGTGCAAGATGATGCCGCTGTCCATGGAGATGGTCCGGGACATCGACGAGGAGACCGTCGACTTCCAGGACAACTACGACGGCCGCAACCAGGAGCCGACGGTTCTGCCGGCGCGCTTCCCGAACCTGCTGGTCAACGGTTCCGCAGGCATCGCGGTCGGTATGGCGACCAATATCCCGCCGCACAATCTGCGTGAGGTCGCGGCCGGCGCCCAGTGGTATCTGGAGCACCCGGGGGCCTCGCAGGAGGAGCTTCTGGATGCGCTGATCGAGCGGATCAAGGGCCCGGACTTCCCGACGGGTGCGCTCGTCGTGGGCCGCAAGGGCATCGAGGAGGCGTACCGCACCGGCCGTGGCTCGATCACGATGCGTGCGGTCGTCGCGGTCGAGGAGATCCAGAACCGGCAGTGCCTGGTCGTCACGGAGCTTCCGTACCAGACCAACCCCGACAACCTGGCGCAGAAGATCGCCGACCTGGTGAAGGACGGCAAGGTCGGCGGGATCGCGGACGTCCGTGACGAGACCTCGTCGCGTACGGGTCAGCGTCTGGTCGTCGTGCTGAAGCGGGACGCGGTCGCCAAGGTCGTTCTGAACAACCTGTACAAGCACACCGATCTGCAGACCAATTTCGGCGCCAACATGCTGGCGCTGGTCGACGGTGTGCCGCGCACCCTGTCGATCGACGCGTTCATCCGCCACTGGGTGACGCACCAGATCGAGGTCATTGTCCGGCGTACGAAGTTCCGTCTGCGCAAGGCGGAGGAGCGGGCGCACATTCTGCGTGGTCTGCTCAAGGCGCTGGACGCGATCGACGAGGTCATCGCCCTCATCCGGCGCAGCCAGACGGTCGAGGTGGCGCGCGAGGGCCTGATGGGCCTGCTGGAGATCGACGAGATCCAGGCGAACGCGATTCTGGAGATGCAGCTGCGCCGGCTGGCCGCGCTGGAGCACCAGAAGATCACGGCCGAGCACGACGAGCTCCAGGCGAAGATCAACGAGTACAACGCGATCCTGGTGTCGCCGGAGCGGCAGCGTCAGATCGTCAGCGAGGAGCTGGCGGCGATCGTCGAGAAGTTCGGCGACGACCGGCGTTCCAAGCTGGTGCCCTTCGACGGTGACATGTCCATCGAGGACCTGATCGCCGAGGAGGACATCGTCGTCACGATCTCGCGCGGCGGCTATGTGAAGCGTACGAAGACGGACGACTACCGCTCCCAGAAGCGCGGCGGCAAGGGCGTGCGCGGTACGAAGCTCAAGGAAGACGACATCGTCGACCACTTCTTCGTGTCGACGACGCACCACTGGCTGCTGTTCTTCACCAACAAGGGCCGGGTGTACCGGGCGAAGGCGTACGAGCTCCCGGACGCCGGCCGTGATGCCCGTGGTCAGCATGTCGCCAACCTGCTGGCTTTCCAGCCGGACGAGCAGATCGCCCAGATCCTGGCGATCCGTGACTACGAAGCCGCGCCCTATCTGATCCTGGCCACGAAGGGCGGTCTCGTGAAGAAGACCGCGCTGAAGGACTATGACTCGCCGCGTTCCGGAGGTGTCATCGCCATCAACCTCCGGGAGACGGCAGATGGCGCCGAAGGCACTGCCGACGAGCTGATCGGTGCGGAGCTGGTGTCGGCCGAGGACGATCTGCTGCTCATCAGCAAGAAGGCCCAGTCGATCAGGTTCACTGCGACGGACGATGCGCTGCGCCCGATGGGCCGTGCCACTTCGGGCGTCAAGGGCATGAGTTTCCGCGAAGGCGACGAACTGCTCTCGATGAATGTTGTCCGGCCGGGTACGTTCGTGTTCACTGCCACCGATGGTGGGTACGCGAAGCGGACTCCCGTCGACGAGTACCGCGTTCAAGGTCGTGGTGGCCTGGGCATCAAGGCCGCCAAGATCGTGGAGGACAGGGGCTCG
The DNA here is from genome assembly GCF_044741025.1 of Streptomyces sp. NPDC088246. Taxonomy (NCBI): domain Bacteria; kingdom Bacillati; phylum Actinomycetota; class Actinomycetes; order Kitasatosporales; family Streptomycetaceae; genus Streptomyces; species Streptomyces sp. NPDC088246. The sequence goes on along the minus strand of NZ_JBIURV010000011.1, from coordinate 185,245 downwards.
CTGGTCGGTGCGCTGGTGGTCGAGGAGACGGATGAGATCCTTGCCATCACGCTCGGGGGTGGTGTGATTCGTACGCGAGTCAATGAAGTCAGGGAGACGGGCCGTGACACCATGGGCGTCCAACTGATCAATCTGGGCAAGCGCGATGCCGTCGTCGGTATCGCTCGTAACGCCGAAGCCGGCCGCGAGGCCGAAGAGGTCGAGGGGTCCGAGGACGCCGGGGCCGCGACGGCAGAGGCTGCCGAGAGCACAGTCGAGGGCAATGTCGAAGGCACGTCGCCTTCGGCCGGGGAGCACGAGGAGTAGAGCGTGAGTGGAGCCACGGGCGCCGGTTCGGCCGCTTCCGGAACTGGAGCGAACGGTGCCCGTGGCCCTGCCACGGACTCCCAAGGGGGCACTGTGACGGACACTCGGGGGCCTCAGCCCCAGTACGAGGGTTACGCGACCGGGCCGTTGCCCGGTGAGCGCGAGCCCGCACCGGGGCAGGCGAGCGGGCCGTACCACCCGCCGCAGGCGTACCCCTCGCCCGCGGACGGGACGCAGGGTGGCCGGCCGCACGGTACGCAGGGCGCCGCCGCCGCGCAGGCGGCCCGGCGGCCGCGGACAGGGGCGCGGACCACTCCGCGTACCCGCAAGGCGCGTCTGCGGGTGGCCAAGGCCGACCCGTGGTCGGTGATGAAGGTCAGCTTCCTGCTCTCCATCGCGCTCGGTATCTGCACGGTGGTGGCGGCCGCGGTGCTGTGGATGGTCATGGACGCGATGGGCGTCTTCTCCACCGTGGGCGGCACGATCAGCGAGGCCACCGGCTCGAACGAGGGCAATGGCTTCGATCTCCAGTCGTTCCTGTCGCTGCCGCGGGTCCTCATCTTCACCTCGGTCATCGCTGTGATCGATGTGGTTCTGGCGACCGCGCTGGCGACGCTGGGCTCCTTCATCTACAACTTGTCGGCGGGCTTCGTGGGCGGTATCGAGCTCACGCTGGCCGAGGACGAGTAGGGCGCCCGGTATCGATTTTGGGACTGGCCCCGACGTGCGCTAATCTTCAGAAGTCAGCGCACAGCGCGGCGGGGCTATAGCTCAGTTGGTTAGAGCGCATCCCTGATAAGGATGAGGCCACAGGTTCAAATCCTGTTAGCCCCACCATTTTGAAGACCCCCAACCGATCATGGTTGGGGGTCTTTGACATCTCTGGCTGACATCAGCGATCAGCGTATTTTCCAGGGGCTCGGCGAGCATGGGCTTCGGCCGTTGTGCCGAGGCTGACGTCTGTAGGGGTCACAGCAGAGGTGCCATGACTGATCACGGTTGGTCCGATCAGCAGCGATGACGAGGATCCCTTCGAACGCGGGAAGCTGGATCGGGCCTTTGTGCGTTGGATCCTCCTCGCGGGGTTCGTGATCTGCGTGATCGGCGTGGCGTGGTTCACGTGGGCCTTCGCTCATCAGGGCCCCTAGCTCTCTCGCCGATCATGGTGGGGAGCTTGTGATCTTCGGCTGACCTCAGCCGATGGGCGGGTCCTTCCGCGTGTGGTCCCGGGGCTCGGTGCGGCACGGAGGTGTGCCGTGTTCCTGCGCCGACGGGGGCAGAGCGGGGCTTGAGCACATGAAGAAGCCCCCGTCCGGAGCGAACCGGCCCAGGGGCTCTGTGTGTCAGTTGCGCGGCTCTCACGGCGGGAGGAGGGATGCGTCCCCCGCCGGGGCCCCGTGGGCGGCACGGGCGGTGTTCCTGGTCTCCATGGCGTCCGTCGTGTCTGCGGACAGATGCCGGGTGGCGGGTGAGGAGCCGTGTGCCTCGGCGCGGATGCGCTGCTTCATCGTGGGTGGCAGCGCCCTGTCACGCGGGAGGGTCCATCGCACCGACGGGGTGGTCGCGATTGCCGCGGTCGCACCCGTGTGCTCCTGGTTCGTGGTGGTCGGCTCCGTGGTGCTCGACTCCGTGGCCGCCGCCGGGGTGCTCATGAGCCCCAGTGCGGCGAGGAGTGCGAAAAAGGCGGTGACGAAGGCGGTCCAGATGTTCTTGGCCTTGAAGGTGCTCATGGCCCCTCGCTTTCGGGTGGTCCGGTTTGCTTACCTTTCTGATGATGTGGATGTGGCCCGCGATTTCGTGGACCGACGCCACCGATCCACCGATCTTCAGATGAACACCACTCGTATGGTTCAACCCGCCTTGACGGGCTTGTGCGGGGCGATCGGCGCGGCCGGGTCCCTCGGCCGGGACTGTCCGCGGAGCGATCCTTGGATGATCGCTTTTCCCTGGAGGCCAGTTGGGCCGCAGGCAGGTCACCGATCGATATCGGCCGGTGTGTATAGTCGGGCGGCAGAAGTCCCCTACGTCAAGGAAAGACGAGGTCGCGCGGTGAAGAAGCTTCTCCTGGTCGCACTGGCCGCCATCGGCGGGCTCCTCGTGTACCGCCAGATCCAGGCGGATCGCGCCGAGCAGGATCTGTGGACGGAGGCGACTGACTCCGTGCCCGCAGGTTCGGGTGTGTGAGACAGAACAGCCTGATTGCGGGCCCCGGTCGCTGAGCGGCCGGGGCTTCGTGCTGTTGCGGGACCGTGACGCCTGTGCTCTTGAGTTCACCTAAGCAAATCAATAGGTTGCGAGAGCAAAAAGCCGGGTTTTTCGGTCGAGGAGGCACGGGTGAAGGCACGGGACCACCACCGTCGTACTGCAGCTGCGGGGGCATGGATCGGCGGGGCGCTGCTTGCCCTGGTGGCGGGCGCGATGCCGGCCGCGGCGGCGGCACCAGGCGGTGCACCCGCCACTTCTGAGACACCCCGACCCGGCTCGGGCAGCAGCCTGGTCATGGTGCTCGACTCGTCCGGATCCATGGGGGACGACGACGGCACGGGGCGTACCCGGATGGAGAGTGCCCGTACGGCCGTCGGCACCGTCGTCGACGGCCTTCCCGACGGATATCCGACCGGGCTGCGGGTGTACGGCGCGGACCGTCCCCAGGGCTGCAAGGACACCAGGCTCGTACAGGCGGTACAGAGGCTCGACCGGGAAGCCGTGAAGCGGGCTGTGGCGGCCGTACAGCCCAAGGGTGACACTCCCATCGGGCTGTCGTTGCGGAAGGCCGCCGAGGACCTTCCGCGGCCCGCGGGCGGTGCCATCGGTACGCGCACGATCCTGCTGATCTCCGACGGCGAGGACAACTGCGGTACGCCGCAGCCCTGCGAGGTCGCCGAGCAGCTGGGCAAGGAGGGGGTCGGGCTGCGGATCGACACCGTCGGCTTCCAGGTGAAGAGCGCGGCCCGCGAACAGCTCGAATGCATCGCGGCGGCCGGCAACGGCCACTACTACGACGCACCGGATGCCAAGGCGCTGGCCCGGCAGCTGCAACGGGCGTCGCAACTCTCCGCGGACGGCTACCGCTTCCGGGGCGAGCGGGTCGAGGGCACGGCGACGGGGGCGGCGGCACCCGTGCTCGTACCAGGGCAGTATCTGGACACCATCGGACCCGGTGAGAAGCGGTACTACGCCGTCGGCCTGGATGCCGTTTCGACGGTGGACTTCTCGGCGACGGCGGTGCCGCAGCCCGGGGCGGCCGTCGACACTTTCGACGCACTGCGCACCGGCATCGTGTACGGCACCGGCAGTTCCTGTGTGACGGACACCGCGCACTTCTACCAGAAGGAGGGTGCGACCCCGCTGACCTCGGCGGTCGCCCGTATCCCCGCGGAGGAGGGCAACCACGCCTGCGACCGGGCGGGCCGGTACTGGCTGGTGGTGGAGCGGGAGAGCAAGAAGGGCTCCGACGCCGCGCGTTGGCCGCTCGAGCTCCTTTACGGGGTGGAGACGCCGCTGGAGAAGGGGGTGACGCCCGCCCAGTCGCAGCCGGAGTACGGCAAGGGCGGCAAGGACGCCGTGCTGCCCACCGGTGACCCCCGCGATGTGCGGGGCGGCACCGGCTTCAACGACGCCGAGGAGCTCGGCCGGGGCGTGTGGCGCGACCGGATCCTTCCGTCGCAGACCCTCTGGTACAAGGTCCCGGCCGGCTGGGGGCAGCAGGTGCGCTACGACGTGGAATTCGCGAACGAGCCCACGGTGGAGCGCGGTACCTCCACGTACTCGTACGGGGCGACCCAGCTGTTCACCCCCGCTCGTTTCCCGCTCACCGGAGGCGGCGAGTTCACCTCGACGGCCATGTACAACGGTCGTCCGTCGGCGATCAGGATGGGCGGGGTGCCGGTCGCCTGGACCAACCGCTACGAGTACCGCTCCAACGTCCAGCCCGTACACGCCGGGGGTGACTTCTACATCTCGGTGACGCTGGGGGCGAGGGCCGCCGATATCGCGGAGAACCCGCAGATCGGTGTGGTGCTGCGGGTGTCGGTGCTCGGCGACGAGCTGGCCGGCCCCGAGCACCATGCTCCTGCCGTAGCCAAGAAGGCGGACAAGAAAGGCAATTCGAACGGCGCCGAAGACAGCGGTGGTACGGGCGGGGCAGGATGGACCGGCATTGCGACCGCTGCCGGTGCGGGCGCCGTGGTGGTGGTGATCGCGGGGCTCGTTTCCGTACGCGGGCGTCGCAGGAGGGCCACCCAGACGACGAGGGGAAGCGCGTGATGAGGCAGCGCAACAGGGGCCGGGTGGCGCTGGCCATGGTCGCGGCGATGTGCGTGGCGGCGGCGCTGCCGGGGCAGGCGTACGCGGACGGGGAGAGTGCTGCGTACGCCTTCGTTCCCGGGGCGAAGAAGGTCAGCGGTGCGGAGGTCAGCACCGAGGCGTCGGCGCTCACGCCCGGATCGGTCTACAAGAGCTCGATCAAGCGCGGCGAGAAGCTCTACTACCGTCTGGACCTCGACGACAAGACGAACGCGTACGTCTCGGCGGTGGCCGTGCCCAAGGGCGGCGGCCAGGTCGCCTACGGGGACGGCATCACGGTCAGCGTCAGGGACAGCGCGGACCTGCAGTGCAGTTCGCAGGACGCACGGTTCGAGTCGGCGGAATTCCCGCGTCCGATCGCGGCGTACGCCTACCGGATCATGGAGAAGGGCGGCAGTACCTGTCAGGAAGCCGGAACATACAACGTCCTGATCGAGCGGGAGAGCAAGGCCACCTCGGCATCCGATGAGTGGGACCTGGAACTTCGCTACGTGTCGGAGCCGCAGCTGAAATCGGGTGGTTCGATGCCGACCGAGGCGCCGGAGAGCTGGCCGTCGGCCTCGCCCGCTCCGCCCACCACAGCCCCGCAGAGGCGGTCGGGCGGCACCAGCTACTACGACGCGGCCAGCCTGGAAACCGGCGAGTGGCACGACAGCATCGCACCCGGGCAGACCCGCTTCTACCGGGTGCCGGTGGACTGGGGCCAGCAGATCTTCGCCACCGCCGACCTGAGCAACAACAAGGCCTCGGACGAATACATCGGCAACGCGCTCGCGATGTCCCTGGACAACCCGGCGCACGGCCATGTCGACGACGCGTCGCCGCTGTCGTACTCCGGCAAGCCCGCATCCGTATCGCTGGATCCGCTGCCTCCGGTGGCGTACGAGAACCGATACGACTCCACCAGCAGCGTCAGCGCCATGCGGTTCGCCGGCTGGTACTACCTGTCGGTGTCCCTCAGCCCACAGGTCGCGAAGTCGTACGGTGACAAGGCGATTCCGCTGACCCTCAGGATCAAGGTGGAGGGGACGGCGGGGAAGCCGCCGTACACGGGGGACGCCGGGATCTTCTCGGTCACGCAGGACGACAAGGACATGGCGAGGAGCGGCAAGAGCGCCCCTGAGGCGGCCGAGAGCGACACCATGAGGATGGTCGGCGCGGCCGGGATCGGCGCGGGCGCGGTGCTGGTGCTCGGGCTGGGTGTGTGGACGCTGCTGGCACGGCGCCGTGCGGTCGCCGCCCAGGCGGCACCGATCGGTTCGAACAGTCCGGTTGTGGGAGGCCCGGCCGGGGGCGGGCAACCGCCGCACGGAGGGCCGCCGCAGGCCTGGTAGCCGGAGCCGCCGCCGCGCGGGGCAGGGGCTCCGGCCCGCCGTGCTCAGCTCTGGGTCAGCGCCCAGATGCCCACGGCGAAACAGATCAGTGCCACCAGCAGGACCGGGACCGCCACCTTCGGGGGCGGTCCCGGACGCTTCTGCGGTGCGTGCGGGGGAACAGCGGCCGAGAGGTGCGGGGGAACCGCTGCTCCGGGAGCGGGAACGTGCGGCTGTCCGGCGGTGTACGGGCGGGTGAGAGCCGGTTCGTGCTGCGCCGCGGAGGTGGGGCCCTGCGCGGGATCCGGCGCGGGGAAGGGGGAAGCCGCGTGTGCCGGGATCGGTGTGGGGGGCGTGGCCGGCTGCGCAGGATGGGGCGGCGGTGTGGGCTGCCGCGGAGGCGGTGGGAGGTGGAAGCTGCCCGTTTCCGACATCGGGACCGGCGGCTGGGTGTAGGGCTGCTGGGCGGACTGGCCCGTCTGTGCGGGCTGCGCGTCCTGTGAGGCTGTCCGGGGGGCCGCGATCGGTCCGGCGGGGCCGAAGCCTGCGGGCAGCGGCCCGAGTTGGTCGAAGACCTCCACCGGCTCGTCGTCGGCGCCGGGCTCGGGCAACATGTCGACCGCGGCCGTCAGCGCCTTGCGCGCGCCCGTGGCCGTACGGAACCTGGCCTGGGGATCCGGCTGCAGCAGCCCCGCGAGCACCTGCCACAACGGCTCGGGAATCCCCTCCGGGGCGCTGGGAGTGCCGTGCGAGGCGAAGTGCTCGACGAGGGCCCGCGCGTCCGGCTTCTTTCCCTGCAGCAGATACAGCGCGACCAGTCCGACCGCGAAGAGGTCCGCGGGGAAATCGGGTTCCGCGCCCATCATCTGTTCGGGCGCGAAGTAACCGGGCGTGCCCACCACGTAGTTGGTCTCGGTGAGCCGCGGCTCACCCTTGCGCATGGAGATACCGAAGTCGGACAGCCGCAGATGCGGCCGTCCGGTGCCGGTGGCCTCCATCAGGATGTTCGCGGGTTTGATGTCCCGGTGCACGACGCCCTCCGCATGCACCGTCGACAGTCCGGACAGCAGTTGGTCGAGCAGCGTGCAGACGAAACGAGGAGGCAGCGGCCCGTAGTCGCCGATGACATGCGCCAGCGAACCACCGCTCACCAGATCCATGGTGAACAGGACCTTGTCGTCGTCCGCGGCCCAGCTGGCCGGGGCGAGCACATGCGGATGCTCGATCCGCAGCGCCTGCTCGCGGACGAAGCGCAGCAGCGTGTGTGCGTCGCTCTGCTGGAGGACCTTGGCCGCCACATAACGGCGGCGCCGGTGGTCCCAGGCGCGCCAGACGGCGCCGACCCCACCACGTCCGATCGGATCGATCAGTTCGTACCGACCGGCGAAGACCTCACCCATTGCGCTGCGCCCGCTCCCAGTCCTGTTTCGGCTCGTGCCCGGCTCTCGGGGGTAGTGCCCTAGGGCATGAAAGGACAGGCCCTAGCTCTGGTGTCCCTCGTAGTGCGCCACCGCGTCCGCGGTGCGCCCTGCGCCGTACACCTTGAGGAACTCTGCCAGTTCCGGGTGGGTCGGGGCGAGGGAGTCGGCGGCATCGATGATGTCACCGGCGGCCGCGACCGACCGCAGCAGCGACTGGATCTCACGCACCACGCGCCGGACGGTCGGAGCGCCGCCGGTGTTGGAGGTCTGGCTGGTGCCGGTGAGGACGGAGCCGCCCTGGGACTTCTTGATCTCTTCCATGCGGTCGGTGGCCTCTCCCGCGCTGACGCTGCCGTCGGCGACCTGGCCGGCCAGCTCCTGGAGCGCCTGGACACGCTGGACGACCGCGGGGTTGCCGATCTTCGCCCGCTGACCGCTCATCAGCTGGGAAAGCATGGGGGCGGACAGCCCGAGGACCGCGGCGAGCCGGGCCTGGTTCAGGCCGAGATCATCGATCAGCCGGCGGAAGAGCGCCCCGAGAGGTTCTCCGTACCAGCTGCGCTGAAGCTCCCTGGCTCTTGCTGTTGCCTCTTGCTGAGCTGCATCCATGGCGTCTCCCCTTCGCTGCGGCTTCGCTGCTGCGAACCTCGTCGAGCATCTTACGGAGAGTGGTCGCCGACCGGGAGTCCCCATCTTTTTGCAAGATTCCGGGGGGTACCCGGTACTCTGGTCTGCGGCGGTCGCCGAGACGCAGAAGCGTCCGGTGCTGTCCGCTTTTCGGGGCCTTAGCTCAGTTGGTAGAGCGCTGCCTTTGCAAGGCAGATGTCAGGAGTTCGAATCTCCTAGGCTCCACAGGTGACGGAACGGGCGCCGGAAGACCTCAGGTCTTCCGGCGCCCGTTCCTCGTGCAGGGGCTGTTCAGCGGCGGTCGTCGAGATCGGTGCCGTCCACACCTTCCGGGCCGTCCGTTCCCTTGGTCTCCGTGTCGGCCTGCTTGGCCTGGACCTCCGGGTCGAGCGAGCTCGGACCACTGCCGTCGACCGAGGACAGGGGCGCGCGGTCGGAGACCTCCGTGGGAGCGGGCGGTTCGACCAGCCAGTCCGGGTTGGCCTGCTTGTCCCACCACCTCCAGGCGGCGTAGGCACCGCCCGCCACGATGGTGACCACGGCGAACCCCTTGAACAGCCGCCCGGCCTTCGCCCGCCGCTCGTGCTTTCTGGCCAGCTGCTTGATCTCCTTCGCGGTCACCTGACTGCGCAGCGCGGCCAGCGCGGCGGCGCTGCGGGCCGAGGCCTCCTCGGCCATGGGCTGGGCGACGGCCATCGCGTGCCCGACGCGCGGCACGGTGTAGTCCGCGGCGGTACGGGCGGCCCGGCGGGTGCGGTGTGCGGCGCGCTGGGCCGCCTCGTCGACCTTGGGGGGTACGTGAGCACGGGCCAGTTCGATACGTGGTGCGAGATGCGCGTCGTATTGGACGCGGGCCTGCTGGGCTGCCTTCGACACCTTCGGCGCGAGCCGCGTGCGGGCCTCGTACGCAAGATGCGCGGCCTGGTCCTTGGCCGTGTCGGCGTAGGGCGCCACCACTTCCGCGGCGTGCTGCACGCTGTCCTTCGCCGAGTCGGTTGCGGCGCGCACGCTGTCGATGCGGGTCACGGGATCCTCCTCCTTGGTGGCGGGTGGATACTCCGCCTTTCCACCCATTTCGAGATCATGCCTGCCGGAGGCCTGTATGGCATGCGGGGCGGGCATCCGGGTTATTCAGGTCATCGGTGACGTCTTCGGGCAATGCGGTGCAAGGGGAGCTTGCCGATGACAATGCCACGGTTCGGTTCAGCCCGCGCCGGTTCGTCACGCACTTGGCCGCATTTGTTCCTGCGGGGAGCGGCACATGAGGGTTTCGGGGAAGCCGCGGGCGAGCAGGGCGAGAACGGCCTCGGCGCACGGGCGCCGAATCGGGCAAGAAGGTGGCGGAATCGGGCAAGAAGGTGAGTGAAGTGCGTTGGTGGTGGCGGCCGGGCGCCGGAGCGGGCGGTCCGTGCGAGGATCGGTGAACGTCACTGAAGACTTACGGAAGGCAGATCGTGGCTGAGCAGCTTTACGCCACCTTGAAGACCAATCAGGGCGACATCGAGATCCGGCTTCTGCCGAACCACGCGCCCAAGACGGTCAAGAACTTCGTCGAGCTCGCCAAGGGTGAGCGTGAGTGGACGCATCCCGAGACCGGCAAGAAGTCCACGGACAGGCTCTACGACGGCACCGTCTTCCACCGCGTCATCAGCGGCTTCATGATCCAGGGCGGTGACCCGCTGGGCAACGGCACCGGTGGCCCGGGGTACGAGTTCGGTGACGAGTTCCACCCCGACCTCAGCTTCAACAAGCCGTACCTGCTGGCCATGGCCAACGCCGGCCCGGGCACCAACGGCTCGCAGTTCTTCGTGACCGTCTCGCCGACAGCCTGGCTGACCGGCAAGCACACCATCTTCGGCGAGGTCGTCGACCCCGCCAGCCAGAAGGTCGTGGACGCCATCGCGGCCACCAAGACCAACTCCCGCACCGACCGTCCGCTGCAGGACGTCGTGATCGAGTCGGTCGTCATCGAGAACCGATGATCGCCAGTAGTCATCAAATGATCACGCTCTGATTGCCCTTTCGGGGAACCAACCGCCCTGCTCGTCCGTACTTGTTACATAACGGACGAGCAGGGCTGCGTTGTGCGTGCTGCCGCCACGACGAGCACCGAGGGGACCGGGAACTGATGGGACCGATGGACCAGCAGCCGCCGGGGGACCAGGACCGGTCCGCCGCCACGGACGGCTCGCTCAGCTGCTACCGCCACCCCGCACGTGGGACGTACATCCGCTGCACCCGCTGCGACCGCCCGATCTGCCCCGAATGCATGGTCAACGCCTCGGTCGGCTTCCAGTGCCCGGACTGCGCCCGCCAGGGAGCCGGTACGGGACACGGCCCGGGCGCCGCCCGGCCGCGCACGGTCGCCGGCGCCCCCGTCACGGCCGACCCCCGGCTCATCACCAAGATCCTGCTCGCTCTCAACGTCGCCGTGTTCATCGTGGTGCACGTGAAGGGGTCGCTGCTCCAGGACCTGATGCTTTTCGGCCGGACCCCCCTCTACTACGGCGGCCCGCCGGAGGGTGTTGCGGAGGGCCAGTGGTACCGGCTGGTGACGTCGATGTTCCTGCACCAGGAGGTGTGGCACATCGCGTTCAACATGCTGGGACTGTGGTGGCTCGGCGGCCCCTTGGAGGCGGCGCTCGGCCGCGCCCGCTACCTCGCGCTCTATCTGCTCTCCGGCCTGGCGGGCAGCGCTCTCACCTACTGGCTCGCCGCACCGAATCAGCCCTCGCTCGGCGCCTCCGGCGCCATCTTCGGCCTGCTGGGCGCCACCGCCGTGCTCATGCGCCGCCTGAACTACGACATGCGCCCGGTCTTCGTGCTTCTCGCGGTGAACCTGGTCATCACCTTCAACCCCTGGGGCGGAATCGCCTGGCAGGCACATGTCGGCGGTCTGATCGCGGGCACGCTGATCGCGATCGGCATGGTGCACGCACCCCGCGAGCGGCGAGCACTGGTCCAGTACGGCACCTGCGCCCTGGTCCTGGTGGCTGTGGTCGCCGTCGTCGTCGCCAGAACAGCCGCGCTGACCTGAGCGGACGCCGTTCCCTGGCGCTCCCTGGGCGTTCCCCCGGTCAGTTGTCCACAGCGCGTGCCGGATCTTGTGCATTCTGTGGGAACAACTGTGCCCCTTGTCGCTGAGCTGGGTTTTTCCAGCAGAGACAAGGGGCGTGCCATCCCCCGATGGGGGAGGCTGCAGTCACATCGGCGTCAACAGCCAGGGAGTTATCCACAGATCGTCTGACCTTTTCCCCTGCCTGTGGATAACGCTGTGGGTAACTCGGGGCAAGGGTTGCAGGACCGGGCCCTGCTGTGGGGTCACATGCCCTGCGGTGCTACTTCCACTGCGTGGAGACACCGAAGCCACCGGCGATGAAGCCGAAGCCGACGACGATGTTCCAGTTCCCCAGCGACTTGATCGGCAGATCGCCGTCGGTCACATAGAAAACGACGATCCAGGCCAGACCGATCAGGAAGAGCGCCAGCATCACCGGCGCCACCCAGCTCCGGCTGGTCAGCTTTATGTTGGTTGCCTGCTTCGCCGGAGGGGGCGTGAAGTCGGCCTTCTTGCGGATACGTGACTTCGGCACGAGGAACTCTCCTGTCGATGCGCTGCGTGACCGCGCAGGGAACTGTGGCTGGCGCCGGGGCGGGGCGCGAGGGGGGAATGCTGCCTCCCCCGGGCGTCCGTTAGCGTAGTGCTTCCGAGGCGCCGAAGGAGATAAGGGTACGTTGAGCAATTCTGCCGACTCCCCCCAAGGACCGGTCCGGCGCACCTTCCGGCACCCGGTCAGGGTGCTCACCGCTGCGGTCTTCGCCCTCGCCGGACTGATCTTCGTCACCAGCGCCAACACGGCCAAGGGCACCAATATCCGCACCGACTCCTCGCTGCTGAAGCTCTCCGACCTCATCCAGCAGCGCAGCGGCAAGAACGCCCAGCTGGACGAGACCAACGCATCCGTGCGCGAGGACATCGACACCCTCGTCCGGCGCGACGACGGCAGCACCAAGGCGGAGGACGCCCGGCTCAAGGAGCTGGAGCGGGCCGCGGGCACCACAAAGCTTTCCGGCCGGTCCGTGGCCGTCACGCTCGACGACGCCCCGCCCAACGCCACCGCCAACCCCGGATACCCCGACCCGCAACCCAATGACCTGGTCATTCACCAGCAGGACCTGCAGGCGGTCGTCAACGCCCTCTGGCAGGGCGGCGCACGGGGCATCCAGGTCATGGACCAGCGGCTGATCTCCACCAGCGCCGTGCGCTGCGTCGGCAACACCCTGATCCTCCAGGGCCGGGTCTACTCCCCGCCGTACAAGATCACCGCAGTCGGTGACCCGGCCGAGCTCAAGCAGGCTCTCGACAACTCCCCGGCAATCAGCAACTACCTGCTGTATGTGAAGGCGTACGGACTCGGCTGGAAAGTTGACGAGCACAAGGCGGTGACTCTTCCCGGCTACTCGGGCACAGTGGATCTCCACTATGCGGAGCCGGCGAAGTAGCGAGCAGCTGTGGGGAGGCCGACGAGGTGTCGGTGCGACTGATCGTGAGGACGTTCAGCGAACTCTGCATCACCGTCGGCGCCCTGATCGTGCTCTTTGTGGTGTACGTGCTGTTCTGGACCGGAGTGAAGGCCGCCGACGCGACCGAGGGACAGATCGACACCCTGCGCGACCGGTGGGCGCAGGGAACGGTGTCCGCACCCGCGCCGCACACACCCCCGACGGGGGCGCCCCCCGCCCCCGCGGCGTACCGGGACGGCAAACCGTTCGCGATGCTGTACATACCCCGCTTCGGGAAGGGCTGGGAGTGGCCCGTCCTGGAGAACACCGAGGTCAGGACCTTACAGAAGGGGCTCGGCCACTACGCCGGGACCGCCCGTCTCGGCGCGAGGGGCAATTTCGCGGTGGCTGGGCACCGTCGCACATACGGGGACCCGTTCAAGGACTTCCCGAAGCTGCGCCCGGGAGACGCGGTGGTGCTGACGGACGGGACGACGTGGTTCACGTACCGCATCGACAAGAAGCCCTATCGGACGGTCCCGGGCGACATCGGGGTCATCGGCCCCGTCCCCCGCAAGTCCGGCTTCGACGGGCCGGGCCGCTATCTGACGCTGACCACCTGCGATCCCGAATGGGGCAGCAGCCACCGGCTGATCGCCTGGGCCCACCTCGATGCGACCCAGCCTGTGACCGACGGCAAGCCGGCAGCTTTCCACAGCTGACCCACGCTCCTGCCCCGGCCCTTTAGTCTGGTCCCGTACCGAATGGAGGGGACAGCATGTACGGCTGGATCTGGCGGCATCTGCCGGGCAACGCATGGGTGCGTGCGCTCATCTCGCTCGTGCTGGCGCTGGCTGTCGTCTACGCGCTTTTCCAGTACGTCTTCCCGTGGGCGGAGCCGCTGCTTCCGTTCGGTGACGTGACGGTCGACGGCTCGACCGGATCGGGGGCCGGCCAGTGAGTGCCCGCATCCTCGTCGTGGACAACTACGACAGCTTTGTCTTCAACCTCGTCCAGTACCTCTACCAGCTCGGCGCCGAGTGCGAAGTGCTGCGCAACGACGAGGTGACCACGGCACACGCCCAGGACGGCTTCGACGGCGTGCTGCTTTCACCCGGCCCCGGCACCCCGGAGCAGGCAGGTGTCTGCGTCGAGATGGTGCGCCACTGCGCGGCCACGGGCGTTCCGGTCTTCGGGGTCTGCCTCGGGATGCAGTCGATGGCGGTGGCGTACGGCGGTGTGGTGGACCGGGCCCCGGAGCTGCTGCACGGCAAGACCTCGCTGGTGACTCATGAGGGCACCGGGGTCTTCACCGGTCTGCCGTCCCCCTTCACCGCGACCCGCTACCACTCGCTCGCCGCCGAACCCGACACGGTTCCGCCGGAGCTGGAGGTGACCGCGCGCACCGCCGACGGCATCATCATGGGGCTGCGCCACCGCGAACTGGCGGTGGAGGGCGTGCAGTTCCACCCGGAGTCGGTGCTGACCGAACACGGCCATCTGATGCTGGCCAACTGGCTGGCACAGTGCGGCGACACAGGAGCCGTCGCGAGGTCGGCGGGGCTCGCGCCGGTGGTGGGCAAGGCTGTCGCGTGACCGCACTCCGCCCCGAACACGACGCCGGACAGGACGGCCCGTACGAGCAAGGAGCGTACGAGGCCGCAGGCGCGTTCGAGGCGGCGGTCGACCAGCTGGCGGATCCGCTGAACGATCCGCTGCCGGGGCAGCATGCCTCGCCGTGGTTCCGGGCGGACAACATCCCGTCCGAAGAGCCGGGGCAGGAGCAGAAGCCTGGGCGGGGGCTGCACCGGGCGCCGGATCAGCCGCCGCAGGCGCAGGCACAGCCGCCACAAGAGGCGCAGAAGCCCGAGGAGACTCCGCCGGAGTGGTACGACCCCGAGGGGTTCGAACGGGACTGGTACGGGCAGCAGGCGCCCGCGCCGACGCCCGCGCCGACGCCCGCGCCGACGCGGGCGCAACCCGTCGCCCATCCCTTCCCGCTCGACGACGAGACGGTCGGTCTGCGTACGGCGGACACCCGGCGCCTGATCGACCGGGCGGTGACGACCCGGCAGCCCAATCCCGGGCCGGAGCTGGAGCCGGAGCTGGGGTCGGCGAGCGATGCGGAGAGCTTCGCGGAACCGGGCACGGGGCCCGAGAAGGCCGGTCCGGAACCACACACCGGAGGTCGCGCCGAACGCCGGCGCGCTGCCAAGGGGCGTGGCCGTCGACGTACCGGACCGCAGCCGGAGACAACGGCGCCGGCCGCGAAGCCGATGTCACGCGTCGAGGCAAGGCGTGCGGCGCGCGCGGCCAAGGACAGCCCGGCCGTTGTCGCCAGCCGGGTCGTCGGGGAGCTGTTCATCACCCTCGGCGTGCTGATGCTGCTGTTCGTCACGTACCAGCTGTGGTGGACGAATGTGCGTGCCGACCAGTACGCCGGCAAGGAGACGCACAAGATCCAGGACGACTGGGCGAAGGGCGACCGCAATCCCGGTGTGTTCGAAGCGGGGCAGGGATTCGCCATCATCCACATCCCCAAACTGGATGTCGTCGCTCCGATCGCCGAGGGCACCAGCAAGGAGAAGGTCCTCGACCGGGGCATGGTCGGCCACTACGGCGAGGGCGCGCTCCGCACCGCGATGCCGTCGGCCAAGCAGGGCAACTTCGCGCTGGCGGGCCACCGCAACACGCACGGCGAACCCTTCCGCTACATCAACCGGCTGCGCCCCGGCGACCTGATCGTGGTCGAGACGCAGGATGAGTACTACACGTACGAGGCGACGAAGACCCTTCCGCAGACATCGCCGTCCAATGTCTCGGTGATCGGCCCGGTGCCGCCCGGTTCGGGGTTCACCGGGCCGGGCCGGTACATCACTCTGACGACCTGTACGCCGGAATTCACGAGTACGTACCGTTTGATCGTCTGGGGCAAGATGGTCGACGAACGACCGCGCAGCAAAGGCAAGCCCGACGCGCTCGTCGGCTGATACATCATCACGACAGGGACGGGTGCGGTGACAGCGAGGACCGAGCACGAAGAGCGAATCGGTGAGTCCGCGCCCCCGTCGCGGCGCAGGGGCCGCCATCCCGTCGCGACCGCGGTCAGCGTTTTCGGCGAACTGCTGATCACCGCAGGCCTGGTGCTGGGGCTCTTCGTCGTCTACTCCCTCTGGTGGACAAATGTGCTCGCCGATCGCGAGGCCACCAAACAGGGCCACACCGTCCGCGACCGCTGGGCGGGCGGACCGGGCGCGCTGGACACCAAGGACGGCATCGGCTTCCTGCACGTCCCGTCGATGAAGAACGGTGAGGTGCTGGTCAAGAAGGGTACCGACACCGAGAATCTCAACGACGGCATCGCGGGCTACTACACGGACCCGGTGAAGTCGGCTCTCCCCTGGGACAAGAAGGGCAACTTCACCCTGGCGGCACACCGCGACGGGCACGGTGCCAAGTTCCACAACATCGACAAGGTGAAGACGGGGGACACGGTCGTCTTCGAGACCAAGGACACCTGGTACGTCTACAAGGTGTTCAAAGAGCTTCCCGAGACGTCGAAGTACAACGTCGATGTGCTGCAGGCGGTGCCGAAGGGATCGGGAGCGAAGAAACCCGGCCGCTACATCACGCTGACGACCTGCACACCGGTCTACACGTCGAAGTACCGCTACATCGTGTGGGGCGAGCTGGTGCGTACGGAGAAGGTGGACAAGGACCGTGCGAAGCCGGCGGAGCTGCGGCAACCGGTACGCTGAGCCGGGCCCGAAGTTGCAACCAATCCTTGCGACTTCGGGCCTTCTGCCGTCCTGGTCTACTTGCTTACTTGAGTACCTGCAGCTTCGCGCCTGCGCTCCAGGCATCCAGCAGGCCGCGGTGAACGGCGGTGACGCCGACCTGCATCGCGATATCGAGCGACTCGCGGGAGAACGGACAGGTCGCCACGTACACGGCAACGTCCGCCCGGTGCAGCGTCTTTGTGCCGACGAACTTCTGCATCTCGCCGCTCCACACCGAGCGGTACGGGGCGAAGTTCTTGCACTGGACGACCACCCGCCGCCCGTCGGCGGTGTACGCGGTGACGTCGGCCCCGCGGTCGCCGCTACCACCGTGGATCTCGACGTCGATGCAGCCGTCCCGACGCAGCAGCCCTGCGATGTGCTGCTCGAACTCCCGCCAGTTCATGGCGTCGATGGAGGCCATGACCCCGGTGAGGGGGCGCTGTTCCTGCGCGCGCTGAAGGCGGCGCAGCTGGATGTCGTGGCGGACGAGCCTCCGCTCGATCTGCTGGACGTTCTCACGGAGGCTGATGAGTTCTCGCTGCTGCTCGCCGGAGGTCTCGATGAGGGCGTTGAGTATAGGGACGACGGTGGCGCCGAGGAGACGGGTGAAGCTCTTCTCGCTGAGTCGCGTGATGTGGGCGTCGAGGGATTCGACGTCGCTGTCACGCCGAGGGGTATCCGTGATCACCGGATGCACCCGGGAGGTGTGTTCGACGTCGAGCAGATATGTACGGACACGGCGCGCGATCTCGCTGTCTCGGAGCAGCATGGCGACGTTGAGGACGGTCCGCCGCGGCCAGACGGCCATGCTCGAACGGGGCTGTGGATAACTCTCCGGATAGGAACTCAGGGTGAGTTCCTTAAATTTCTGCAGCTCAGCGCCCCGGATCACCCTGAGGCCATTCGATTCGAGCTCTTCTCGATGACGGCTGAGGAGGTTGTTGATGACGGTTTCCGCCACCTCGAAGTAGGCGGCGACCATGGCGGTGGTCACGTGCATGCCGTCCGGCAGCAAGGACAGCGTCTTGACTCGGTCGAGTGCCTCCGTCCGCTCGGTGAAGCTCTGACGCAGCGCCTGTGATTCCACCAGAGCGACTTCGTTGATCACGCTCTTGACCCTTCGCGTATCCAGCGATGCGGACGGAGTCCGATGCCCCGCCTCACCCGGTCAACGAATCGGCACATATGAAGACACGATCGAGTTACGGCTGCATGTGCGGTATGCCAGAGCAGAGGGCATCGCTGCGGACACAGCAAAGGGCCCCGGTCACCGTTGCGGTGACCGGGGCCCGATGGCAGTCGCGATTCGGGGTCAGTGCCGACGTGAGCCGGACGGGCCGCCGAAGATGTTGCCGTCTCCACCACCCTGCACGGTCTGGACGTTGACCGCGCTGTTCTTGTCGACCTCCTGGCCCGCTTGGGGCTGGAAGAAGGCGACCCTCGCGTTGTCGTCATTCGATCCCTGCACCTGGATCTGCAGGCCCGCCTGGGCCAGCAGATCCTTCGCCTCCGCGAGGGTCTTGCCCTGCAGGTCGGGAACCGTGGCCTTCTCCGGCTGCGGCGGACCCTTCGAGACCTTCAGGACGATCGGGGCGTCCTTGGCCTGCTTGCCGACGCCGGGGGACTGCTCGACCACGGTGTCCACCGGCTGGGGCGAGTCGATGTCGACACGCGAGATGGTTGTGAACCCGATGCCCCTGAGCTGGGCCTCTGCATCCTGGTACGTGCGGGTGCGAACGTCGGGGAGGTCCAGCAGGGCCTGCTTGGCGACCGTGATCGTGACCTCGGAGTTCTTCTCGGCCTTCGTGCCGCCGTCGGGGGCCTGCTTGATGACCGTACCCGCGGTCATGCTGGACTCGACCGCGGTGACATTCACCGTGAAGCCCTTGGCCTCAAGCTCCTTGCGGGCGGTCTCCTCTGTCTTCTCCACGACGCTCGGGACCTCGACCTTCGGCGCGCCGGTGGAGACGACGACCGTGACGGTTTCCTTCTCCGCCATCGTGCCGTCGGCGGTCGGAGACTGGCTGCAGATCTTGCCCTTGGGCTGTTCCTCGCAGGGTTCCCGCGAGCCGACCTTGAGAATGACGTCGGCGGTTTTCGCGAGTTTCTGAGCTTCCTTCACGGTCGAGCCGACCATGTTCGGCACATCGACCTTGCCGCTGCTGCTGTGGGTACCGCTGATCGACCGGCCGATCAGGATCGCGCCGATGAGCACCAGGATGCCCGCCACGATCAGCAGGATTGTCGAGGTGTTGCTCTTCTTCTGGCGGCGGCGGTCCGGGCGGTCGTCGTAGCCGTAGCCGCCGTCGTCCGGGTTGACCGGGGGCAGCATGGACGTGGGCGCGCCGTTCTGGTCCGCGGCGCGCAGTGCGGTGGTGGGCTGGTCGTTGCCGTAACCTTCGTAGCCGCCGTAACCGGGCACACCCATCGCCGCGGTGGCGGCGACCGGCCGGCCGTCGAGGCAGGCCTCGATGTCGGCGCGCATCTCGTCGGCCGACTGGTAGCGGTAGTCGGGGTCCTTGACCAGGGCTTTCAACACGATCGCGTCCATCTCGGGCGTGATCTCGGGGTCGAAGTTGCTGGGCTTCTGCGGCTCTTCCCGTACGTGCTGGTAGGCAACCGCTACGGGTGAGTCCCCGATGAACGGCGGCCGGACCGTCAGCAGCTCGTAGAGGAGGCAGCCGGTCGAGTACAGGTCCGAGCGCGCGTCGACCTGCTCGCCCTTGGCCTGTTCCGGGGAGAGGTACTGGGCGGTGCCGATGACGGCCGCGGTCTGGGTCATCGTCATACCGGAGTCGCCCATGGCGCGGGCGATACCGAAGTCCATGACCTTGACCTGGCCGGTGCGTGTCAGCATGACGTTCGCCGGCTTGATGTCGCGGTGGACGATGCCTGCGCGGTGCGAGTACTCCAGCGCCTGGAGGATGCCGACGGTCATCTCGAGGGTGCGCTCGGGCAGCAGCTTGCGGCCGGAGTGCAGAAGTTCCCTGAGCGTCGACCCGTCGACGTACTCCATCACGATGTACGGGATGGAGACCCCGTCGACGTAATCCTCACCGGTGTCGTAGACAGCGACGATCGCCGGGTGATTGAGCGAGGCGGCGGACTGGGCCTCACGGCGGAACCGGGCCTGGAAGGACGGGTCGCGGGCCAGATCGGCCCGCAGCGTCTTCACAGCTACGGTGCGGCCGAGCCGGGTGTCGTGTGCGAGGTAGACCTCGGCCATGCCACCACGGCCGAGCACCGAGCCCAGCTCGTACCGGCCGCCGAGGCGACGCGGCTCTTCCATAACTGTTCCAGCCCTCTCCGTCAGTCCCGACCGCACCGGTGTGCGGTCCGGCGGTGTGCTGCTCGCGCATACGCTACCGGCCGCGCACTACCTGATCGGCCCGGATTCCGGACCTGATACCTGACCGGTATCCCAATGTGCAGGTATGGCTCCCGATGTGACGGGCATCACTTCTTGCTGTCGATGACCGCCTTCATTACAGCCTTTGCGATCGGGGCGGCCAGACCGCCACCGGAGATGTCGTCCCGGTTGGCCTGGCCGTCCTCGACAACGACGGCGACGGCGACCGGGGAGCCCTTGTCGGTCTTGGCGTAGGAGATGAACCAGGCGTACGGCTTCTCGCTGTTGTTCAGACCGTGCTGGGCGGTACCGGTCTTGCCGCCGACAGTGACGCCATTGATGAGGGCGTTGGTTCCCGTGCCGTTCTTGACCACGGTCTCCATCATCTGCTGAAGCTTCTGGGCATTCTCACCCGAGAGGGGCTGGCTGAGCTGCTCCTTCTCGTGGGTGTAGATCACGTCCAGATTTGGGGCCTTGCGCTCGGCGATCATGTACGGCTGCATCAGCTTGCCGTCGTTGGCGACCGCGGCGGCGACCATGGCCATCTGCAGCGGGGTGGCGCGGTTGGACGCCTGGCCGATGCCGGCCATGGCGTTCTGCGGGCGGTTGTCCTTGGGGTAGACGCTGGCGTCGGCCCGTACCGGAGTGAAGATGTCCTTGTTGAAGCCGAACTTGTTGGCCTGGTCGATCATCTTCTGGTTGCCGAGGTCATCGCTGATCTTGCCGAAGACGGTGTTGCAGGACCACCGCAGCGCTTCCCGGAGCGAGGCGTTCTCGCACGGGATGTTGCCCTCGTTCTCCAGGTTGCCGGTGGTCAGCGGGAGCCGGTAGGGCAGCGGCGACTTGGTGTGCTCGTCGATGCTGGTGTACAGCCCGTTCTCCAGAGCGGCCGCGGCGGTGACGACCTTGAAGGTCGAGCCCGGAGGGTAGGTCTCGCGCAGTGCCCGGTTGAGCATCGGCTTGTCCTTGTCCTTGGAGAGCTTCTCCCAGGCCTTGGAGTCGGCGGCGGAGTTGCCCGCGAAGGTCGAGGGGTCGTACGACGGGGTGCTGACGAGGGCCAGGATGGCGCCGGTCTGCGGGTCGAGCGCGGCGACGGCGCCCTTCTTGTCGCCGAGTTTCTTGAAGGCGGCCTTCTGGGCGGCGGCGTTGAGGGTGGTGACGACGTTGCCGCCCTGCTTCTTCTCGCCGGTGAACATCGACAGGGTCCGGTTGAAGAAGAGCTGGTCGTCGTTGCCGGTGAGGATGCCGTCCTCGAGCTTCTCAAGGAAGTTGGCGTCGAACGCCTGCGAGGAGTACCCGGTCACGGGCGCCCACATGGGGCCGTTCTTCCAGACGCGCTTGTATTTGAAGTCGCTGTCCTTGGTCTCGACCGACCCGGTCACCGGGTTGCCGTCAACGATGATGTTGCCGCGCTCGTGTGCGTAACGCTCGATGCGGACGCGACGGTTCTCGTCGCGGCTGTTCAGCTCGTCGGCACGGACGTACTGCAGGTAGTTGGTCCGTACGAGCAGGGCGAGGATGAGGATCCCGCAGAAGACCGCGATCCGGCGAAGGGGCTTGTTCACGGTCGGACCACCTGGGTCATCTCGGCGTCGGAGGACGGGGCAGGGGCCGGGGCGGGGCGACGTGCGGTGTCGCTGATCCGGATCAGAATGGCGATCAGCGCCCAGTTGGCCAGCACGGACGAGCCACCGTACGCGAGGAACGGCATGGTCATACCGCTCAGCGGGATGAGCCCCATGACACCGCCGGCGACCACGAAGACCTGGATCGCGAAGGCCCCCGACAGCCCGATGGCGAGAAGCTTGCCGAAGGGGTCACGGGCGGCCAGCGCCGTGCGGACGCCTCGCTCGACGATCAGACCGTAGACCAGCAGGACGGCCATCATTCCGGCCAGACCCAGCTCCTCGCCGACGGTGGAGAGGATGAAGTCGGCGTTGGCGGCGAACATGATCAGGTCCGAGTGGCCCTGACCCAGTCCGGTGCCGAGCGTGCCGCCGGAGCCGAAGGACATCAGCGACTGGGCGATCTGGTCGCTCTGCGCCATCGTCGCCTTGGAGAACGGGTCGAGCCAGGCGTTCACCCGGGACTGCACGTGCGGCTCGAAGGACGCCACACCCACCGCGCCTACCGCGGACATCAGCAGACCGAAGACGATCCAGCTGGTCCGCTCGGTGGCGACGTACAGCATGACCACGAAGAGGCCGAAGAACAGCAGTGAGGTGCCGAGGTCGGTCTCGAAGACCAGGATCAGGATCGACAGGGCCCAGATGGTGATGATCGGTCCGAGGTCGCGTCCGCGCGGCAGGTACAGTCCCATGAAACGGCGGCTGGCCAGCGCCAGCGCATCTCGCTTCACCATGAGATAGCCGGAGAAGAACACCGCGATCAGGATCTTGGCGAACTCTCCCGGCTGGATCGAGAACGGGCCGAGGCTGATCCAGATCTTCGCGCCGTTCACCGCCGGGAAGAACATTGGCAGGATCAGCAGGATGAGCGCCGCGACCATCGAGATGTAGGTGTAGCGCTGAAGGATGCGATGGTCCTTGAGGATCATCAGCACGGCGACGAAGAAAGCGACGCCGATCGCCGAGTACAGCAGCTGCTTGGGGGCGTCGGGGCTGTACGCCCCGTACAGAGCCTCCGCACGCCGGATCAGCCGTTCCGACTGGTCCAGCCGCCAGATCAGCACCAGCCCCAGGCCGTTGAGCAGGGTCGCCAGCGGCAGCAGCAGCGGGTCCGCATAAGGCGCGAACTTGCGCACCACGAGGTGCGCGACGCCGCCGAGCAGGATGAGCCCGCCTCCGTATCCGAACATGCCGGACGGGAGCTTGCCGTCCATGGCGAGTCCGACATTGGCGTAGGCGAATACCGAGATGGCGACGGCGAAGACCATCATCATCAGTTCGGTGTTGCGGCGGCTCGGTGCGTCGATCGCGCCGATCGTGGTCGTGTTGGTGACAACGCTCATGGTGCTGAAGGCCCCCTACGGCTTTACTGCTTACCGCACTGCGGGACCAGCTTTTTCTCTTCCTCCGAGAGGCTGGGACCAGGAGTGGGAGTTGCGGTCGGCTTGGTCTTGGTGGCACCGGAAGCGGCGGATGTCTTGGTGACGTCCGAGCCCGTACCAACGGCTTGGCCCTCGTCGGAGCGGGCTTTCTCGGCCGCGCGTCGCTGGGCGTCCTTCTTGCAGGCGGATGCCTGGACAGCGAGTTCGCCGACCTTCTCGCGTGCGGCGGTGAGATTGCCTTCGGCGATGGTCGCCTCGACCTGCTTGCGCTGGTACGGCGGGAGGTACTTGAGTTCGATCTCGGGGTGGTCCTTCTCGACCTTCGAGAGCGAGACCCAGGCCAGGTCCTGGTTGATGCCTCGGAACAGCGCGACATGTTCGTTCTTCGCGCCGACATAGAACTGGTTCTGGGTCCAGCGGTAGCCGCCGTAGAGACCGCCGCCGATGACAGCGAGCGCGAGCACGACGTAGAAGGACCTCTTGAGCCACCTACGGCCGCCGCCGGGCTTGATGAAGTCGTCGTCGGTGTACGCGTCGAAGGAGTCGTCAGGCATTTCGCCGTAGCCGACGCCGTCACCGCTTCCGGGCGGACCGAAGCCGCCTGCGGGCGGCGGGACGGGGCGGCCGAGGCCGGCCGCTCGTCCGGCGGGGGTCTGCATGGCGGCTGTGCTTTCGGCGGCGGTCATCTGCGCAGCCTGGTTCTCGGCGACCGCGCCGACGATGACCGGGGTGTCGTTGAGCTGTCCGGCCAGGGTGTCGTTGCTGTCGACGTCGAGGACGTCGGCGACGATGCAGGTGATGTTGTCCGGGCCGCCGCCGCGCAGGGCGAGCTGGATCAGCTCCTGGATGGTCTCCTGGGGGCCCTGGTAACTGGCGAGGGTCTCTTCCATCGTCTGGTGGGAGACGACGCCGGAGAGACCGTCGGAGCAGATCAGATAGCGGTCGCCGACCCGGACCTCACGAATGGAGAGATCGGGTTCGACGTGGTCGCCACTGCCCAGGGCACGCATCAGAAGAGCGCGCTGCGGGTGGGTGGTGGCCTCTTCCTCGGTGATCCGGCCCTCGTCGACCAGCCGCTGCACCCAGGTGTGATCCTGGGTGATCTGGGTGAGCACGCCGTCGCGCAGCAGGTACGCGCGGGAGTCGCCGACGTGGACGAGGCCGAGGCGCTGGCCGGTCCAGAGCAGGGCGGTGAGCGTGGTGCCCATGCCCTCCAGCTGGGGGTCCTCCTCGACCATCATGCGCAGTTGGTCGTTGGCCCGCTGGACCGCCGTACCGAGCGAAGTGAGGATGTCCGAGCCCGGGACGTCGTCGTCGAGCTGGACGAGCGTGGAGATCACCTCGGAGCTGGCGACCTCGCCGGCTGCCTGGCCACCCATGCCGTCGGCGATGGCGAGAAGGCGCGGACCGGCGTAGCCGGAGTCCTCGTTGCCTTCCCGGATCATGCCCTTGTGCGATCCGGCGGCGAAGCGCAGGGAAAGACTCATGCGCACCTCTCCCGTCGGCTCGGGGTACAGCCGGTCTCGAGCCACACTGCCCACCCTCCGGTCGGGAGCCGGGCCGGGTCCGTTGCCCGGACCGCTGCGGCTCGCTCGCTCCGCTCGCTCATTGTCGTACTACTTCCGCAGCTCGATGACGGTCTTGCCGATCCGGATCGGCGCGCCCAGCGGAACAGGTGTCGGGGTGGTGAGTCGGGTCCGGTCGAGATACGTGCCGTTGGTGGACCCGAGATCCTCGACGATCCACTGGCCGTCACGGTCGGGGTAGATCCTGGCATGCCTGCTGGACGCGTAGTCGTCGTCCAGGACGATCGTTGAGTCGTGGGCACGGCCCAGCGTGATGGTCTGCCCCTGGAGCGCCACCGTGGTGCCGGTGAGTGTGCCCTCGGAGACGACCAGCTTTGTGGGTGCCCCCCGGCGCTGACGGCCGGGCTGTTGACGTTGCTGCGGCGGTGCCGCGGCATTCTGGCGTGCCTGTGGCGGACGTGCGTCGGTCGCAGTGCGGCGTGAGCCGCGCTGCGTGACGCGCGTTCCGAACAGGTCGCTGCGGATGACCTGGACGGCCACGATCACGAACAGCCACAGAACAGCCAGGAAACCTAGCCGCATGACCGTCAGGGTCAGCTCTGACATTGCCCCCGCTTCACCCTTCGGCTTGCCGGTAAACGATGGTGGTGCTGCCCACGACGATCCGCGAGCCGTCGCGGAGCGTAGCGCGGGTTGTGTGCTGCCCGTCTACCACGATGCCGTTGGTAGACCCGAGATCCTGGATCGTCGAGGGCGTTCCGGTCCGGATCTCACAGTGCCGGCGCGATACGCCGGGGTCGTCGATCCGCACGTCGGCGTCGGTGCTGCGTCCCAGCACCAGCGTCGGGCGGGAGATCTGATGGCGGGTGCCGTTGATCTCGATCCAGCGCCGCACCTGCGCGTTCGGCAGGGGGCTGGGTCCGGCCGGCGGGTGCCGGTCGCTACTGGGCGCTCCGGGCCTGCCCGCGCTCGGCGGCGGGGCCGCTGGCATGGGCGGGGCGGAGCTGGGCGGGTAGCCGTAGCCTCCGGTGGGCTGTGCAGCCCGCCCCGGGCCCGGGTAGGGGGGCTGGCCGTGCTGTCCCGGGGGGCTCTGCAGTCCTTGCCGGCCCTGGGGGTCCTGCTGCTGTGACGAACTCGACGCCAGGGTGCGGCTGCGCACCCGGTAGAGCCCGGTGTCGAGGTCGTCGGCCTTCTCGAGGTGGACCTTGATGGGGCCCATGAAGGTGTACCGCTGCTGCTTGGCGTAGTCGCGGACCAGGCCGGAGAGTTCGTCGCCCAGCTGGCCGGAGTACGGGCTGAGTCGCTCGTAGTCCGGGGTGCTGAGCTCGACGATGAAGTCGTTGGGGACGACGGTCCGCTCACGGTTCCAGATTGTTGCGTTGTTGTCGCACTCGCGCTGGAGGGCTCCCGCGATCTCGACCGGCTGGACCTCGGACTTGAAGACCTTGGCGAAGGTGCCATTGACCAGACCTTCGAGACGCTGCTCGAAACGCTTCATGACTCCCATGGGGCACCTCCTCCGTTGTAGTCGTCCCTGTACTGCTTACTGATCGTATCCACGCGTGGGGAAATCGGCTGGTTCCCCTTGTCTGCCCTGTGGATGAGTGTCACCTCTCACACGGATCGTAGAGGCGGCCTCCTGACAGTGTCCCGCACCCGGGGTGCACTGAGGAGGAGTGGGGGCGGCCGCACGGCGTTCCCGGTTCCTGCCAGGCGTTCGGTGAAACAACGGATGTGAATCCACCCTGTCCAGCGTGCTAATCTTCCGGATGTCGCCAGGCGCTCGCACCAAACGGTGAGAGAGTCTGGAAACACCACTCTTGCGCGAGTGGCGGAACGGCAGACGCGCTGGCTTCAGGTGCCAGTGTCCTTAGGGACGTGGGGGTTCAAATCCCCCCTCGCGCACAAGAGAGAAGCCCCACAGGCCAACGGTCTGTGGGGCTTCTTCGTTCCCGGGTTTGGTTTCACGTGAAACGCCGGATTCGGGGTGCCCTGTGGTGGCATGGGGCTTTCGGGGTTTGCGGGCTTGGTGGGGCTTGTGGGGGCGTCGAGGGGGAGCCTCCGCAGCCCGCGGATTCTTGGCCCCCGCGGGCGAGATCGCGGTAGACAACCCGTCCGTCAGGGTGCTGCTCACGCCAGGCCTGCACAAAGGCGGCACTGACATCGCGTGACGCGGAACCCTCGGGGAAGACGGCGGAATCGAGGTGCAGAAGTGTGGCCATGGGGGTCTCCACGGTTATTCAGGGATGACGGAGTGCCGATGCGGCAGGCCTTATTTTCGTTCGGACGTAGTAATAACATAGGTGCTTACTATTCGTAAGTCCCACACTCTGGCGCAGTACCCTGGGTGTATGGCGGAGCACAGCGAGCAGGCGTGTCAGCGGGTCGATGTGGGCATCACCCGCGTCTTCGAGCTGTTCGGCAAGCGTTGGACGGGGCCGATCGTCTCGGTGCTGATGCAGCAGCCGGTGCACTTCGCGGATCTGCGGCGGGCGATTCCCGGCATCAGTGAGCGCATGCTCTCGGATCGGCTTTCCGAGCTGGGTGCGGCCGGGCTGGTTGTCCGTGAGGTCGATGAGGGGCCACCCCTGCGGGTTTCCTACCGCTTGACCCGGGCCGGCGCCGCGATGGAGCCCGCGCTCAAGGAGCTGGCTCACTGGTCGAAGACGTACCTGCCCTCCGACGGCCCCTGCTGACGCGTGCCGGATGCCGTGGGCGCGGGCTGAGGGTGCGTCCTGGCCGTCGCGCTGGTTGTAGTGGGCCGCGGGATGTTCTGCCGGGTCAGGCCTTCGGTGTCTGCGGGGAGGTCGTGCTCGGGTCGCCCGCCGCGTTGTAGCGCAGCAGGTACTCCGCGAAGCCGGCGAGGTCGTCCGCCGTCCAGTCCGCGAGGCGCTTCTGGTAGGCGGAGCGGCGGCTGGCCTGTGTCGATGCGAGCGCCTGGGTTCCGGCCTCGGTGGGGTGCAGCACCTGGATGCGGTGGTCGTCCGGGTCCGGGTGTCGTTCGACCAGTCCCAGTTTCTCCAGGGCGCCGATCTGTCGGCTGACCGTCGATTTGTCCAGCATGTAGTGCGCGGCCAGATCCGTTGCGCGGCAGCCGTGTCGGTCGTCGATGTGTGCCAGCAGCGTGTACGAGACCAGGGGCAGCTCTGGATGGAGGCGGGCCGCCGTGGCGCGCGCGCGGCGCGCGAAGGCGGTCAGTTCGCGCTGGATGACATCCAGTGATTCTTGGCGTTCTCCGGGGGTGCCTGGCACTGCTTCGCCTTCCTCTCGCCTTCCTCAGGATTTCAGTTGTATAGTACAACGAGTTTGGAGTTGTAAAAGCCAACCATTGGAGTGTTCCGAATGTCGTCAGGCCCGAGCGACGCCGCCGGCTCCACCGCCGCCGCTCTGCGTCATGTGCTGAGCCATCTCGTCACGCCGCTGCTGATGTGCATGGGCATGGGGCTCGCCTACCTCGGGGCGTTCCACGCCCCTGAGCCGCACGATCTGCGGGTGGACGTGGTCGGGTCGGGGCCGAGAGCGCAGGTGCTCGCGCAGATGCTGCAGGACAAGGGGGACGGGGCGCTGAGTGTGCGCACGGTCCCCGATCGCGCGACGGCTGTGAACCACCTCAGGACGCAGGCGAGTTACGGTGCCTACCTGCCGGGGAAGCACCCCGAGCTGTTGGTGGCCGGCGCGTCCTCCGACACCAGCGCCACGGTGGTCGAGAAGGTCTTCACCAAGGTTGCGGCCGCGGAGGGGGACCCGCTGAAGGTGACGGACACGGCACCGACCGCTGACGGCGATCCGACCGGTCAGGGCATCTTCTTCCTGCTGGTCGCGGTGAGTATCGGCTCGTACGCATCGGTCGCGGTGATCGGTGGCGCGGGCGCGGTGCTGGCGCTGCGGTTCAGGGCCGCCCTGACGGTTGCCGCGTCCCTGGCGGTGAGCGTGATCGGAGTGGTCTTCGCCGGTCCGCTGTTCGGTCTCGTGGACCATGGGCTCGGCGGTCTCTGGGCGATGGCCTGGCTCTACTCTCTGGGCATTCTGCTGATCGGCGTCGGACTGCACACCTTCCTCAAGCGGTGGACGACGCTCGGCGTGATGGTGCTCTTCGTGATGCTCAACTTCACCAGCTCCGGCGGCATCTTCCGGCCCGAGCTGCAGCCCGGCTTCTTCGGTGCGCTGCACTCCTTCTGGAACGGTGCGGGCTTCGTCGAGGGTGTACGCAGCCACGTGTACTTCGACGGACACGCGCTCGGCCGGCATGTGCTGGTGCTCGCGCTCTGGTTCGTGGTGGGCCTGGCAGTGATGGGTGCGGCGGGGCTGGCCGAGGCGAAGCGGCGGAGGGCCGCCGTGGAGACGGATCAGGCCGGCGCCGTCGTCGGGTCCGCCGGGGCCGGGGGAGCACAGGGACGGGGACGGCACGTCAAAGCCGAAGTCCGGACCGAGGCGGACGGCGAGGAAGAGCTGGAGGAAGAACTGGAAGAGGCGGCTGTCGGCGTCTGACCAGGAAAGAGTGTTTTCCACAGGCCGTGAGGTGAGTTTTCCACAGGGGCAGACGGCTTTCGGCGGACGGCGGTACCTTCGTCGCAATTGATCTGCGACAGGGCATGGGGCCAGGAGCGCAGGGCGAAGGCGGGGGAGGCTGCGCGCCATGGGCGAAATCGAAGCGACAGTGCCGGTTCAGCGGGCTGTGACAGATGATCCGCGCATTCCGGTCGTGCCCGGATTTGCGTCGCGTCGGACGACTGCGGCGACTGTGGCGGGCAAGAGTGCGCCGCAGTCGCCCAGGGGGGCGGGCAAGGCGCTGCGGGGGAGGGTGCCCAGGGCCTCTCACTCCGCCCTTGACCTTCCGGCCGGGCGGCCCGATGCCGTGCAGGCGGTCGAGGAGTCGAGCCGGGGCAGGGTGCCCGGTCTCGCCCCGATCCGGGTGGGGCGGATGGCAGCCACACCATTCGCGTTTCTGCGTGGCTCGGCCGGGCTGATGGCCCATGACCTGGTGGGCACGCCGGTCAGCGGGGTGGGCGCCCAGCTCTGCGGCGATGCGCACGCGGCCAATTTCGGCCTGTACGGCGATGCGCGGGGCAGCCTGGTCATCGATCTGAACGATTTTGACGAGACCGTGTTCGGCCCCTGGGAATGGGACCTCAAGCGCCTCGCCACCTCGCTCGTGCTCGCCGGGCGTGAGGCCGGGGCGGACGAGGACACCTGCCGCCAGGGCGCATACGACACGGTGGGCGCATACCGGCGGACGATGCGGCTGCTGGCCAAACTGCCCGCGCTCGACGCCTGGAACGCCATCGCGGACGAGGAGTTGGTCTCGCACACCGATGCGCGGGATCTGCTCGGCACTCTGGAGCGGGTCTCGGAGAAGGCCCGTAACAACACCAGCGCCCGCTTCGCGGCCAAGTCCACCGAGGATTCCGGGGACGGCGGACGCCGTTTCATAGACGCGCCGCCGGTGCTGCGGCGGGTGCCGGACGAGGAGGCCGCGGCGGTGGCGGCGGGACTCGGCGACTATCTGGGCACGATCTCGGACGACCGGGTACCGCTCCTCGCCAGATACGCGATCCACGACGTGGCGTTCAGGGTGGTCGGCACGGGGAGCGTCGGCACCCGGTCGTACGTGGTGCTCCTGCTCGATCACCGTGGCGAGCCCTTGGTGCTGCAGGTGAAGGAGGCGCGGCCGTCCGTGTTGGCGCCCTACCTCCCGGCTGTCGGGTTCGATGTACCGGCGGTGGCGCACGAGGGGCGCCGGGTGGTGCTCGGGCAGAAGCGGATGCAAGTCGTCAGCGACATTCTCTTGGGTTGGGCCACCGTCGACGGGCGCCCGTTCCAGGTGCGGCAGTTCAGGAACCGCAAGGGCAGTGTGGACCCGGGAGCACTGGCAGCCGACCAGGTCGACGACTACGGCCGGATGACCGGGGCGCTGTTGGCTCGGGCCCATGCGCACAGCGCCGACCCGCGGCTGATCGCGGGCTACTGCGGCAAGAACGAGGAGCTGGACGAGGCGGTGGCGGCGTTCGCGGTGACGTACGCGGACCGTACTGAGGCGGACCACACGGAGCTGGTGCGGGCCATCGGGTCGGGGCGGATAGCCGCCGAACTGGGCGTGTGAGGGGCATTGAGTCGACCGCGCGTCCTCGGGGCGTGGACGGTGGCCATACGCTGGACGGGTGACCCACGAAGCCGCCGGGGTGCCGACCACCCGGAACGACGATGACCGGCAGGAAAACGACCGGCAGCACGAGCAGCACGAGCAGGATGCGCAGCACGGAGGGTCGGCCGGTGCCGAGGCCGGTGCAAGTTCGGAGGCCGACGCTGCCGCTGGGACTGACGGCGGGCCTGGCGGGGCTGCCGACGGAACTGCTGAGGGTGCTCGGCCCGAGGCTCGGCTTGCCAAGGCTGTGCGGGTGGCGGAGCTGGCGCTGATCGAGTTCGAGATCGCGGTGGAGACCTTCCGGGTCGAGGTCGAGAACTTCTCCCGGTTGCACCATCAGAAGCTCGGGCCGATGTACACCCGCCTCGATGAGCTCGATGCGCAGATCGCGGAGGCTCGGGCCGCCAGGACCGGTGACCCCGAAGACCTCCGCAAGGCGCAGGAGGCCCGGGCGATCGTGATGCCGATGCCGGGGGTCGACGAGCTGTTCCACGACTGGATCGACTCCGACGGGCTGTCCCCCGAGGCGGCGGCGATGCTGACCGAGCAGCCGGTCCGGCCGCCCAAGCGGGTCCGGCCGACCGAGGAGGCGCGCAAGCTTTACCGCGAGCTGGCGCGCAAGGCCCACCCGGACCTGGCGCAGGACGAGACGGAGCGGGCACGCCGGGAGGAATTCATCACCCGCGTCAACGCTGCTTATGGGCGTGGGGACGAGGCGCTGCTGATGGAGCTGGCGCAGGAGTGGGCGGCGGGGCCGTTGATGCCGGAGGCGGAGCTCAGCGAGAGCGAGGAGCTCTATGCCCGGCTGAACTGGCTGACCCAGCGCAAGGAACTCCTGACAGTGCTCGCCCAGGAGCTCGAGGAGAGCGCGATCGGGGCCATGCTGCGGATGGCGCCCGACGATCCGGACCGGCTGCTCGACGAGATCGCCGATCAGCTGCTGGGCGAGGTCGCTCAGCGTGAGGCGGAGCTGGCGGGTCTGGTGCAGTAGCGTTCCCGGTGACTCTGGAGCGTACGTACGAGAGAAGGCGTGACCCATGAATTTCGCCCCGCTGCCCTCGGTGGATGTCGCGGCGGTTCCGTCGGACGGCTTTGTGCTGGACGTCCGGGAGAACGACGAATGGGCGGCCGGTCATGTCGCAGGCGCCCTGCACATTCCGATGAGTGACTTCGTGGGCCGTTTCGGTGAGCTGACCGAAGCTTCCGAGGACGGTCGGCGCGTGCATGTGATGTGCCGGGTCGGTGGCCGGTCCGCCCAGGTCACCCAGTACCTGGTGCAGCAGGGCATCGACGCCGTGAACATCGATGGCGGGATGCTCGCCTGGGACGGTGCCGGACGTCCCATGGTCACCGACAACGGCAACCCGGCTTTCGTGCTGTGAGACCGGGGCCGCTCGGCTGCCGGAGCGCTGGGCTGCTGGAGTGCCGAGCGGACGCTCGACCCGTGCTGTTCGAGGCCCTGGCCGGTGTCAGCTGAGGAGATGTGTGGCCAGTAGGTCGCCCAGTGCCTCCTCGTGTGCCGCCGCCGGGCCGAGGGAGAGCTCGATCTGCTTCGCCCATGCATGGAAGCGGTGCAGCGGGTAGTCGGTGTCCGCGCCGAAGCCGCCGTGAAGATGCTGTGCCGTCTGCACGACCCGGCGGATACCGTCCGACGCCCAGATCTTCGCCACGGCGATGTCGCCCTCAGCGGGCAGCGCACCGCCGGCCCCGGTGGAGATCCGCCAAGCCGCCTGCCAGAGCGTCACTTCCATGGCCCGCAGGTCGATGTAACGATCCGCGGCCTGTACGGCGACGGACTGGAAGGTCGCGACGGGAAAGCCGAACTGCTCGCGCTTGCCGGTGTATTCGCTCGTCATGGTCAGCACAGCCTCGCCCAGACCCAGCGCGAGTGCGCACGTCCCGGTGATGAGCAGGGCGCGCAACCACTCCCAGGCCCCGACGGTGTCGATCAGCGCACGGCTGTCGATCCGTACCGAATCCAGCCGGACCTCGGCGAACAGCTCACCGCTGGTGGAGACCTGCTCGGCCAGAGTGACGCCGTCGTGGGTGGGCCGGATCAGGGCTACAACGGCCCGGCCCTCGCCCGTGTGGGCAGGAATCGCGATCCAGTCCGCGGCCTGCGCCCATGGCACCCCTGACTGCACCCCGTCGAGCACCCAGCCCGCAGCATCACCGCCGGCGTCGCCGGGGGCGTTGCCAGGCCCCTCGCCAGGCCGGTTGCTCGCAGGGGCTTCCCGGCGGGCGGTGACGGCAAGCTCGGCCGGATCGTGGCCGGTGCGGCCGTTGGCCCCGACGGTGAGGACCAGCTCGCCCCGGCCGACCCGGGGCAGCAGCTCGGCGGCCAGCCCCGCGTCGCCGTGGCGCTGGAGCGTCATCGCGACCGCGCACGTCTCCAGCAGCGGCACCCGCGCAAGTACCCTGGCGGACTCGCGCAGCACCAGACAGAGCGCGACTGGATCGAGCCCGGCTCCGCCATGCTCCGGCGGCAGCGTCAGACTCAGCAGGTCGCCTGCGGCGAGCCCGGCCCACAGAGGCCGGTCGATGTCCTCGGCCACCGCTCCCGGCACGAGAGCGGGGCTGGGTACCCCGTCGGGCGCAACGCCCGAGAAGACCGCTCTCGCTGCCTCAGTGGCTGCCTGCTGTTCCTCGGTGAAGGTGAAGTCCACTGCCCTGGCCTCCCGCGAACCGCTGCTCCCGTACCCGGACTTGACGGATCGTCAAGATAGGACAGGTTCTATGAGAAGGGAACAGGAGGAAGGAGACGGAGAGGGAGAGGGGGCGCGGTCAGCGGTCGAAGTCGAGCTCCACCTCCGGAGTGACGGGATGTGACTGGCACGCCAGCACATAGCCGGCGCCCGTCTCTTCGGGCTCCAGCGCGAAATTGCGGTCCATCCGTACCTCGCCCGAGACCAGGAATGCCCGGCAGGTCCCGCACACACCGCCCTTGCAGGCGTACGGTGCGTCGGAGCGGCTGCGCAGCACGGTCTCCAGCAGCGATTCGCCCTCCTGTACCGGCCATGTGCCGGAGCGGCCGTCCAGGGTCGCGGTGAGGCTGCTGTGAGCAGGCGTTTCGGCCCGGGTGCGGGCAAGTGCGTTCGGGCCGTCGTCCACATGGAAGATCTCCTGGTGGATACGGGTCCGGTCGACGCCCAGGCCGTGCAGCGCGCGTTCGGCGGCCTGTACCAGTCCGAACGGCCCGCACAGATACCAGCCGTCCACCTCCGGCACGGGCAGCAGCTCGGGCAGCAGCTCGGTGAGCCGGTCCCCGTCCAGCCGGCCGGAAGGGAGACCTGCCTGCTGCTCCTCCCGAGAGAGCACCGTGACCAGCTGGAACCGGTCCGGATAGCGGTCCTTGAGGTCGGCGACCTCGTCCAGGAACATCGTCGAGACCGCCGTCCGGTCACTGCGGATCAGACAGAAACTGGCGTCGGGCTCCCGTGCCAGCAGTGTCGCCGCGATCGACAGCACCGGGGTGATCCCGCTGCCCCCCACAATCGCCGCGAAATATCCGGCGCGGGGCGTGAGCACGAAGCGGCCCATCGGGGGCATCGACTCGATCAGGTCACCGACGGCGAGCTCCTTGAGCGCGTACGTGGAGAACGCGCCGCCGTCGACGAGCCGAATGCCCACCTGTAGCGCCGGATCCGACGGTTCCTCGGTGGCCGGGGAACAGATCGAGTACGAGCGGCGGATCTCCTCGCCGTCGACGCTGTAGCGCACATTGAGGTGCTGGCCGGGCTTGTGGCGGAAGGTCTCGCGCAGCTCGGGCGGCACGGCGAAGGTGACGGCCACCGAATCGTCCGTGAGCCGTTCGATCGCGCGGACCCGGAGCGGATGGAACATCTACAACTCCTTGAAGTGGTCGAACGGTTCGCGACACGTCACACAGCGGCGCAGCGCCTTGCATGCGGTGGAGGAGAACCGGCTCAGCAGCTCCGTATCGGTCGAGCCGCAGTGCGGGCAGCGGACCGAGAGCGTGAGCGGAACCGGGCCGCCTGCGGGGGCCGTCGCATTGTGCGGGCGCGGGGGCGCGATGCCGAACTCGGCCAGCTTGCGCCGCCCTTCCGCGCTGATGTCGTCCGTGGACCAGGCAGGCGAGAGCACGGTGACCACGGAGACTTCCGGTATGCCGTGGTCGTGAAGTACCCGCTCGATGTCGGCGGACATGGCCTCGATCGCCGGGCAGCCGGTGTAGGTCGGGGTGAGGCGTACCGTGACCGTGCCGGGCGCCACCACGTCCACGCCCCGGAGCACCCCCAGATCGTCCAGGGTCAGCACGGGCAGTTCGGGATCGGGTACGGAGCCTGCCAGTCGGTGCAGCTCCTCCTCCAGGAGCGTTTCGGTCACCATGACGCCCCCGGGTGGCTGCGATGCAGGTGCTGCATCTCGGCGATCATCCGGCCGAAGGGTTCGGTGTGGATGCCCTGCCGTCCCGCGCCCGCCGTCCATGCTCCGGACTGCGGGCCGGCCGGTACGGTCAGCGTCGCCTGCTGCAGCACTGCGGTGACGGACTCCAGCCAGCCGCTGTTCAGCGACTGCCAGTCGATCTCCACGCCCTCGACAGGTTGGAACAGTTCGCCGGTGAACCGCCACAGGGCGTCGACCCCGCGCTGCATCCGCTCATGGCTCTCGGCCGTGCCGTCGCCGAGCCGCAGCGTCCAGTGCTCCGCGTGGTCCTGGTGGTAGGCGACCTCCTTGACTGCCTTCGCCGCCAGCCCGGCGAATGGACTTTCACCGGCCGCCAGCTGCTCGTGGAGCAGCCGCTGGTACGTGGAGAAGTAGAGCTGGCGGGCGATGGTGTGGGCGAAGTCGCCGTTCGGCTGCTCGACCAGTTGGACGTTGCGGAAGGCACGCTCCTCGCGCAGATACGCCAGCTCGTCCTCGTCCCCGGCAAGGGAGAGCAGCACCCGTGCCTGTCCCAACAGGTCCAGGGCGATGTTGGCCAGGGCTACTTCCTCTTCCAGTACGGGGGCATGGCCGGCCCACTCCCCCAGCCGGTGCGAGAGCACCAGCGCGTCGTCGCCCAGGGCGAGGGCCGCGGTCACAGGTGCTTCACCCCTTCCGGGATCTCGTAGAACGTCGGGTGCCGGTACGGCTTGTCACCGGCCGGCTCGAAGAAGGAGTCCTTCTCGTCGGGCGAGGAGGCCGTGACCTGTGCGGACGGGACCACCCAGATGGAGACGCCCTCGGAACGGCGCGTGTACAGATCGCGCGCGTTGCGCAGGGCCATTTCCGCGTCCGGGGCGTGCAGGCTGCCCGCGTGGGTGTGGGACAGCCCGCGGCGCGAACGCACGAACACCTCCCACAGCGGCCATTCGGTCGAGCTGCTCATGCTGTTGCCTCCCCGTTCCGTACTGCTGTGTGCTTCTCGGCATACGCAACCGCCGCGTCCCGGACCCAGGAGCCCTCCTCGTGCGCCCGGCGGCGCTGGGTGAGGCGCTGCTCGTTGCACGGGCCGTTGCCCTTGAGGACCTCCTGGAACTCCTGCCAGTCGATCGCCCCGAAGTCGTGCTGTCCACGCTCCTCGTTCCACCGGAGGTCCGAGTCCGGGAGGGTGAGCCCCAGCGCCTCGGCCTGCGGGACACAGATGTCCACGAAGCGCTGCCGCAGCTCGTCGTTGGAGTGCCGCTTGATCTTCCAGGCCATGGACTGCGCCGAGTGGGCCGATGCGTCATCCGGCGGGCCGAACATCATCAGGGACGGCCACCACCAGCGGTTCACCGCGTCCTGCGCCATCTCGTGCTGTGCCGGGGTGCCGCGGCTGAGGGTGAGCAGCAGCTCGTAACCCTGACGCTGGTGGAAGGACTCCTCCTTGCAGATACGGACCATCGCCCGGGCGTACGGGCCGTAGGAGCAGCGACAGAGCGGAACCTGGTTGGTGATCGCGGCGCCGTCCACAAGCCAGCCGATCGCGCCGACATCCGCCCAGGTCAGCGTGGGGTAATTGAAGATCGATGAATACCTCTGGCGGCCTGCGTGGAGCTTGTCCAGCAGCTCCTCGCGGCCGGTGCCGAGGGTCTCCGCGGCGCTGTACAGATAGAGCCCGTGTCCGGCCTCGTCCTGCACCTTGGCCATCAGGATCGCCTTGCGGCGCAGCGAGGGCGCTCGCGAGATCCAGTTGGCCT
Source organism: Streptomyces sp. NPDC088246 (assembly GCF_044741025.1). Taxonomy (NCBI): domain Bacteria; kingdom Bacillati; phylum Actinomycetota; class Actinomycetes; order Kitasatosporales; family Streptomycetaceae; genus Streptomyces; species Streptomyces sp. NPDC088246. Next base: position 148,836 of record NZ_JBIURV010000011.1, on the reverse strand, counting down.
CCGGCTGCATTCCGATGATTTCGGAGTGAGCATGCTGGGCCATTTGCCTGACCAGTGAGGCACGGTACGCATCCGGCATCCAGTCGCGAGGCTCGATGCGCTCGTCCGCCGCCACCGCGGCATCGAAGGCCGCCTCCAGGGCCTTGTCCGCCCCTTCAGGCCTGCCTGTTCCTGCCTGCGCTGTCTGGTCCGCAGTCACTGCCGTCATCCCGGACTCCCTACCGACCGACCGATCGTTCGGTTCGATGCTTTCAATGGTGAGTCGGTGGCCCGTAGGGTGTCAACCCTGTGGATAGCTCGATGGGGATCGACGGGGATCGGGGCGGGATGGATTCGTACGACGACAGGGGTGTCGGGAGCGGGAGCGGGAGCGGGAGCGCCGGGCCAGGACCGGGGCAGCGCGAGGACGCGTCGTCCGGCGCCGGTCGGGGGGCGGGTCAAGGTCCCCGTGTCGGCATGGCTGCCCTGTCACTTCCGTACCAGATCGTTGCCGCGATCGCACTGTCGGTCATCGGACTCGTCGCCTGCGCTCAGCTGGCCATGGTGTTTCTGCACGTCGCACCGTCCAATACCCTGACCAAGCAGCACGGCGAAGCGGTCGACGACTGGATCTATCCGGAGTTCGAGCAGAACTGGAAGCTCTTCGCCCCCAACCCGCTTCAGCAGAACGTGGCCATTCATGTACGAGCCGAGATAGCCGGCGCCGACGGCCGCCGCACCACCCCTTGGATGAGCCTCTCCGGTGAGGACGGCAAGGCGATACGCGGCAATCTGCTCCCCAGCCACATCCATCAGAACGAGCTCCGTCGCGGCTGGGACTTCTATGTCGGTTCCCATGACAACGACAACCGGGCGAACGGCCTGCGCGGTGAGCTCTCCGAGCAATACATCCGCCGCATTGCGATGCTGCGCCTCGGTAAACACGACTACGGCGGCACCGTCGAGCGCATCCAGATCCGTTCCGAGGTGCGGTCCATTGCGGCGCCCGGATGGAGCGAGGAAAAGATCAGTACGAAGCCGTCATACCGAGTGCTGCCGTGGTGGACCGTAACCCCCGCCGACCTCCCCGAGAACGCCAAGGGGGCGGACAAGTGAGTACGTTCACCTTCGACCGCAAGCTCGCCCGCGCCGTCCAGCGCATCACTTCCTCGGCCCTGGGCCCGTACCAGAGCGCCGTAATCCGAATCGGTTTCTCCGCCACCTATCTGCTGTACCTGCTGCGCGAACTGCCGCACCGCCACGAGATGTACGGACCCGACGCTCCGTGGCGCTGGGACATGGCGCGGCAGCTCATATCGGGCAATCAGGCCTTCACCACGCTCATGTGGTCGGACAGCACGGTCTGGTTCGAGATCGTGTACGCGGTTGCTCTGCTCTCCGCCGCGCTGCTGATGGTCGGCTGGCACACCCGCGCCATGTCGGTCCTCTTCATGGCCGGTGTGCTCTCCCTGCAGAACCGCAGCATTTTCATGGGCGACGGCGGCGACAATGTCATCCATCTGATGGCGATCTACCTCGTGCTGACGCGCTGCGGGCAGGTCTGGTCGTGGGATGCACGGCGTGCGGCGCGTGCGGCGCGTGCGGTGCGTGTGGGCCGTGTGACGGATGCGGATGCGGATGCGGATGCGGATGCGGAAGACGACGGTCCGCGGCGTTCGGTGCTGGGGGATGCGGCCGGACCGGTTCTCTGGGTGGTACTCGGCCTGGTTCTGACCGTGGCCACCGTGACAGATGGCCTCGGCGGCACCTGGTGGCTGCCGGTTCTCTTCTGGGTCCTCTGGGCCGGCCAGGGTGCCTGGTGGGCCGTGAATCGTTACGCGCCCCACAGCGAAGCGCGCACCCTGCTGGATGTCATCGCCAATCTCGCCCACAACGCGACCCTCGTCGTGATCATGGCCGAGGTCTGTCTGATCTACGCGACAGCAGGGTGGTACAAGATCCAGGGTTCGCGGTGGCAGGACGGCACGGCGCTGTACTACCCGCTCAAGCTCGACGCCTTCACGCCCTGGCCCGGGCTGTCGGACATCCTCGCGTCCAGCGGTGTCATGGTGATGCTGCTGACGTATGGCACGGTCATCGTCCAGGTCGCCTTCCCCTTCACCCTGTTCAACCGGCGGGTCAAGAACGTCCTGCTCGTCGTCATGGTGTGTGAGCACGCCGGCATCGCCCTGCTGCTCGGGCTGCCGTTCTTCTCGATGGCGATGATCGCCGCCGACTCCGTCTTCCTGCCGACCGTCTTCCTGGTGTGGCTCGGCGGCCGGGTGACCCTCGGGCGGGAACTGCTGTTCTCGCGCAGGGGCAAGGTGCCGGGGCAGCGGCGTGCCGTCGATGACGAGGAGGCCCCGCAGCACAGCGGCGACGGGGGCCATACGCTCGTCGGGTGAGTAGTGAGAGCGGCAGCAGTAGCAGCACCGGCAGTACCGACGGGGATTTGTTGACCGAAGAGCCCGGAGGGCTCGGACGCGAACCGTCCGTCGGATCCGTACCGGTGATGGAACCCATCCAGTACGACGACGGATTCGGGACGGAGATCGGCGTCGGGCCGCATCCGCTGCCCTGGCCCGTGGACGAACGGTACGACCCCGAGCTGCTTGCCCACGGCGACCGGCGCAACGTGGGCGACGCCTACCGGTACTGGACACGGGAGGCGATCGTCGCCGATCTGGATCTGCGGCGGCACGACTTCCATGTGGCGGTCGAGAACTGGGGCCACGACTTCAATATTGGCTCCGTGGTGCGCACCGCGAACGCCTTCCTCGCCAAGGAGATCCACATCGTGGGGCGGCGGCGCTGGAACCGGCGCGGTGCGATGGTCACCGACCGGTACCAGCATGTGCGGCACCACCCCGACACGGAATCGCTGACCGAGTGGGCGGCGGCGGAGGGGCTGCCGATCATCGGGATCGACAATCTGCCGGGGGCGGTACCGCTGGAGCGGACCGAGCTGCCGCGGCGGTGTGTGCTGCTCTTCGGACAGGAAGGGCCCGGGCTGACCGAGGAGGCCCGAAAGCACGCCGCGATGGTGTGCTCCATTGCGCAGTTCGGGTCGACGCGGTCGATCAATGCGGGGGCTGCGGCTGCGATTGCCATGCATGCGTGGGTGCAGCGGTATGCGGAGATTCCAGGGGCGGGGCGGGAGTAGGGGCCCGGGCCCCGGGGAGGCGGGCCCGGGCCGGGGGAGGGCTGGGGTTCTGACGTAGGCGGGCAGCGGGTGTGGGCGTGGGCGCGGGTGGGCGCCTGCGGCGGGTCTGTTCCCTTACCCGCCCCCTCCCGTAACCGAGGGCTCCGCCTCCCCCGGACCCCCGCTCCTGATTGGGGAGCCCGGAAGATGACTGGGCGGAGGAACGGAGGATTACGCCTGGCGGCGGACTTCCACCATGCGGAATCGGCTTGCTACGAAGGCTCCGTCGCACAGAGCCGCGTTCGCTGCCGGGTTGCCGCCCGAACCGTGGAAGTCGGAGAACGCCGCGGTCTGGTTGACGTACACCCCGCCGGTCAGGTTCAGCGAGAGCTGGGCCGACTCATCCAGGCAGACGTCCTCCACCGCGCGCTCCACCTCCGGTGAGGTGGTGTACGCGCCTACCGTCATCGCGCCCTTGTCGCGGATCGTGCGGCGGAGCAGTTCCACGGCGTCGTCTGTCGAGTCGACCGCTACTGCGAAGGAGACCGGTCCGAAGCACTCCGACAGGTAGTGCTCCTCGTCGTCGGGCTTGGTGCCGTCCAGTTTGACGACGACGGGGGTGCGCACCACGGCGCCGGGGAATTCCGGGTTGGTCACCTCGCGGGAGGGCAGGGCGACTTCGCCCAGCTCCGCGGCTGCCTCCAGGCGGGCCTTCACATCCGGGTTGACCAAGGCGCCGAGCAGTGCGTTCGCCCGGGCGTCGTCGCCCAGCAGTCCGTTGACAGCGGTGGCGATGTCGTCGACGACTTCGTCGTACGTCTTGTCGCCGGCATCGGTCGTGATGCCGTCCCGGGGGATCAGCAGGTTCTGCGGGGTGGTGCACATCTGGCCGCTGTACAGCGAGAGGGAGAACGCCAGGTTGGCGAGCATGCCCTGGTAGTTGTCGGTGGAGTCGAGGACGATCGTGTTGACTCCGGCCTTCTCCGTATAGACCTGGGCTTGGCGGGCGTTGGCCTCCAGCCAGTCGCCGAAGGCGGTGGAGCCGGTGTAATCGATGATCTTGATCTCGGGGCGGACCGCGAGAGTCTTCGCGATGCCTTCGCCCGGCCGTTCGGCCGCCAGAGCTACCAGGTTGGGATCGAAGCCCGCCTCGACGAGCACCTCGCGGGCCAGCTGCACCGTGAGCGCCAGCGGAAGCACGGCGCGCGGGTGCGGCTTGACCAGGACGGGGTTGCCGGTGGCCAGGGAGGCGAAGAGGCCCGGATAGCCGTTCCACGTGGGGAACGTGTTGCAGCCGATCAGGAGCGAGATGCCGCGGGGTGCCGCGGTGAACGACTTGTGCAGTTGGAGCGGGTCGCGCTTGCCCTGGGGCTTGGACCAGTCGGTGCTCTGCGGAGTGCGGATCTGCTCCTCGTACGCGTACGCCACCGCCTCCAGGCCGCGGTCCTGGGCGTGCGGGCCGCCCGCCTGGAACGCCATCATGAAGGCCTGGCCGCTGGTGTGCATCACGGCGTGGCCGAACTGATGGGTCCTGGCACTGATCCGCGCCAGGATTTCCAGACAGACCAGGGCTCTGGTCTCGGGGCCCGCCGCACGCCAGGCGGCCATTCCCGTACGCATCGCCGGCAGCAGGACGTCCAGGTCGGCGTGCGGATATTCGACGCCGAGCTCCGGTCCGTACGGAGAGGTCTCTTTGCCCGTCCAGCCGTCGGTGCCCGGCTGGCCGAGGTCGAGCCGGGTGTGCAGCACGGCGTCGAAGGCCGCTTTGCCCTCGGCGGCGCTCAGGCTGCCGGGGGCGCCGCCCTCGCCGTATGCCTTCGGATGCTCGGGATGCGGGGACCAGTAGGCGCGCGTACGGATCGCGTCGAGGGCCTGGTCGAGCGTGGGGCGGTGCTTCTCGGACAGCAGGTGCGGGGAGAGCTCGGCGGCCATGACGGACCAACTCCTCATCGAGCTGGGCAGGGAAGGGCGGACAGAGTTAGAGTAACCGAACGATCGGTCGGGACAAGGGGGCCCGCCAAACCTGTGGACAACTCGTAGGGGAGGATCGCGGACATGACCACGGCCAAGCGGGACACGTACACCCCGGAGACTCTGCTCACCGTCGCCGTCCGTGTCTTCAACGAGCGCGGCTACGACGGCACGTCCATGGAGCATCTCTCCAAGGCGGCGGGCATCTCCAAGTCGTCCATCTATCACCATGTCGCGGGCAAGGAGGAACTGCTCCGCCGTGCGGTCAGCCGGGCGCTGGACGGACTCTTCGGAATCCTCGACGAGCCGGGAGCGACGCAGGGGCGTGCGATCGAGCGGGTCGAGTACGTCACCCGTCGTACCGTCGATGTGCTGATAGCCGAACTGCCCTACGTCACGCTGCTGCTGCGCGTACGGGGCAATACGAAGACCGAGCGCTGGGCCATGGAGCGGCGGCGCGAGTTCGACCACCGAGTGACCGATCTGCTCAGGGCGGCGGTCGCGGACGGCGATCTCCGCTCCGACGTGGACATACGGCTGGTGACGCGGTTGCTCTTCGGGATGGTCAACTCCTTGGTGGAGTGGTATCGGCCGCAACCGGACGGCGGAGTCGACGGGGAGCGGCTGGCGGACACGCTCGTCCGGGTGGCCTTCGAGGGGATGCGGTCCAGCCGCTGAGCCGTTGACGGCCGGACAGGCCCAGACCACCATCCCTCGGCATGACCGCTGCCTTGCGTGCTCCTGTTCTGCGCGTTCCCGGCATCCTGTCGGCTGCCGTGCTGCTTGCGGCCGTGTCGCTGACCGGATGCGGTGGAGGCGACGGTGACGGAGGGCCCGGCGCGGACGGACGCGGCGGCCGGAGTGCGCGCCGTCCCGAAGCTGACCGCGCCGGTGCTCTACATGGCCGCCGAGTACGACGAGTCCTTCGGGGAGGATGCGAAGACGCTGAACAAGGCGAGCACCAAGGCGTCGGAGCACAAGCTGATCTACGTCAGGGTGCGGGCGAGCACGGGGTGGCGCTGCTCGACAGCGTGAAGAACTGGGCCACGGTCCAGGCATTCCTCAAGAAGTACGGTTCCTGAAGAAGTTCCGGTCCCGATTCGGATTGCTGGTTCCCGTTCACCGGTTCCCGTCAGGTCAGCTCGGTGGGTCTGGCCGGTCCCGGGGCCAGGTCCGTCTCCTCGAACACCAGAAGTGTGCGGGTGGAGAGCACCTCCGGGATGGCCTGGATCCTGGTCAGGACCAGCTCGCGCAGCGACCGGTTGTCCGGGGTGTGCACCAGCAACAGGACATCGAAGTCGCCGCTGACCAGTGCGATGTGCGTGGCCCCCGGCAGCGCCTGGAGCTGCTCGCGCACGGTGCGCCAGGAATTCTGGACGATCTTGAGAGTGATGTACGCGGAGGCGCCCTGCCCCGCCCGCTCATGATTCACACGCGCGCTGAAACCGCGGATCACGCCGTCGTCGATGAGCCGATTGATCCGGGCATACGCGTTGGCCCGGGACACATGGACGCGATCGGCCACCGACCGTATCGAGGCGCGGCCGTCCGTCTGGAGCAGTCGCAGGATGTCGCGGTCGATGGCGTCGAGCGGGCGTGCGGGAGGGACCTGGCCGGGGTCCTCGCCCCTGTCGGCCATTTGTTCAGCTGACATGTGCCCCCGCCTTCCTGTCCTGGACGACCTGCCCCTATCCCAGGCTGTGGAGAACCGTTTGTCCACAGGCTGAAGGTGCCTGTAGCCAAAATGCGCTCGCGACCGAACAATCGGTAGGTGAGGCACGCCACATCAGTGCCTCGGACAGTGCTCGACATTTCGAAGTATTTCGGCACCCCTCGACATCGGACGATCCCCCGATGTCGCAAGACGCCGCTCGAAAACCCCTCGATGCCAGGAGGTGCTTGTCATGACGGTCCAAGAGCTGCCCGGCGCGGCCGCTTACCGGCCCACGCCGCCCCCGGCCTGGAAGCCGCTCACCGATCCCGCGCCGCTGCTCCCGGACCCCGAGCCGTACCGCGTGCTCGGTACGGATGCCGTGGCCGATGCCGACCCCGAACTGCTGCTGCGGCTCTACACGGAGCTGGTGCGCGGACGGCGGTACAACGCGCAGGCCACTGCTCTCACCAAGCAGGGCCGGCTCGCTGTCTACCCGTCGAGCACGGGGCAGGAGGCCTGCGAGATAGCGGCCGCGCTGGTGCTGGAGGAGCGGGACTGGCTCTTTCCCAGCTATCGCGACACGCTGGCGGCCGTGGCACGCGGCCTGGACCCGGTCGAGGCACTGACGCTGCTGCGCGGCGACCGGCACACCGGTTACGACCCGCACGAGCACCGCATCGCTCCGCTCTGCACCCCCCTCGCCACCCAGCTGCCGCACGCGGTGGGGCTGGCACACGCGGCGCGCCTCAAGGGCGACGACGTGGTGGCGCTGGCCATGGTCGGTGACGGCGGGACCAGTGAGGGTGATTTCCACGAGGCGCTGAATTTCGCGGCCGTCTGGCGGGCCCCGGTGGTCTTCCTCGTACAGAACAACGGCTTCGCGATCTCCGTACCGCTGGCCAAGCAGACCGCCGCTCCGTCCCTGGCGCACAAGGCCGTGGGATACGGGATGCCGGGCCGGCTGGTGGACGGCAATGACGCGGCCGCCGTGCACCAAGTTCTCGGTGAGGCGGTCGCGCGGGCCCGGAGCGGTGGCGGTCCTACGCTCGTCGAGGCGGTGACGTACCGCATGGACGCCCATACGAACGCCGACGACGCCACGCGCTACCGGGTCGACAGCGAAGTGGAGGCGTGGCGTGCACACGATCCCATTCAGCTCCTGGAGCGGGAGCTGACCGGACGGGGGCTGCTCGGCGACGACGGGATCGAGGAGGCGCGCGTGGCCGCGGAGCGGATGGCTGCCGCTCTGCGCGAGCGGATGAACGCCGATCCGGTGCTCGACCCGATGGATCTCTTCGCCCATGTCTACGTGGAGCAGACCACGCAGCTACGCGAACAGGCCGCCCGATTGCGTGTCGAGCTGGAGGCCGAGCAGGGCCGGCACGGCCACAACGACCTGGAGGAAGGGCGATGACCACCGCAGCGGCGCCGGCCGGAGAGCGGACGGCGAAGGCCAAACCCGCCACCATGGCGCAGGCGCTCGGGCGAGCACTGCGCGACTCGATGGCCGAGGACCCGACGGTGCATGTCCTCGGCGAGGACGTCGGCACGCTCGGTGGGGTCTTCCGGATCACCGACGGTCTGGCGAAGGAGTTCGGCGAGGACCGTTGCACGGACACCCCGCTGGCCGAGGCGGGCATCCTCGGCGCGGCAGTCGGCATGGCTATGTACGGGCTGCGGCCCGTGGTGGAGATGCAGTTCGACGCCTTTGCCTACCCGGCGTTCGAGCAGCTCATCAGCCATGTCGCAAAGATGCGGAACCGGACGGCCGGTGCCATGCCGTTGCCGATCACGGTCCGGGTGCCGTACGGCGGCGGGATCGGCGGGGTCGAGCATCACAGCGACTCCTCGGAGGCGTACTACATGGCGACGCCCGGCCTCCATGTCGTCACGCCTGCCACAGTCGAGGACGCGTACGGGCTGCTGAGGGCCTCGATCGCCTCCGACGATCCTGTGGTCTTCCTGGAGCCGAAGCGGCTCTACTGGTCGAAGGCGGACTGGTCGCCCGAGGCGCCGGTGGCCGTGGAACCGATCGGACGGGCTGTCGTCCGCCGGCCCGGGCGCAGCGCGACGCTGATCACGTACGGGCCATCGCTGCCGGTCTGTATGGAGGCTGCGGAAGCGGCCGTCGAAGAGGGCTGGGATCTCGAAGTCGTCGATCTGCGCTCATTGGTGCCGTTCGACGACGAGACCGTCGCCGCTTCCGTGCGACGTACGGGGCGCGCCGTCGTCGTCCATGAGTCCTCCGGTTTCGGCGGTCCGGGCGGCGAGATCGCGGCCCGGGTCACCGAGCGCTGTTTCCACCATCTGGAGGCGCCGGTGCTGCGGGTCTCCGGGTTCGACATTCCGTATCCGCCGCCGATGCAGGAGCGGCACCATCTGCCGGGCGTGGACCGGGTGCTCGACGCGGTCGCCCGCCTGCAGTGGGAGGCGGAGAGCTGATGCCCCAGGTATTCGAGTTCAAGCTGCCGGACCTCGGCGAGGGGCTCACCGAGGCGGAGATCGTGCGCTGGCTGGTGGAGGTCGGCGATGTCGTCGCCATCGACCAGCCGGTCGTCGAGGTCGAGACGGCCAAGGCGATGGTGGAGGTGCCGTGCCCTTACGGGGGCGTGGTGACCGCGCGGTTCGGTGAGGAGGGAACGGAACTTCCGGTCGGGGCGCCGCTGTTGACAGTGGCGGTGGGGTCCGAGGGGGCCTTGGGATCAGTGGGACCGGCGGACGCTGGGGCGGGCTCGGGCTCGGGCTCGGGCTCGGGCACTGGGGCTGGGGCTGGGCCGGTGGTATCGGCTGTGGGATCGGGGACCGTTTCAGGCGGGGCGGGTTCCGGGTCCGGTGAGGCGGAGGCGTCCGGCAATGTGCTGGTCGGGTACGGGACGGGCGCACCGGTTGCGCGCCGTCGACGAGTCCGTCCCGAGGCGATGGCGGCGACTGTTGCCGCACATGTGACGGCTGCGGCTGCGGTTTCTGCGGCTGTTCCGGACGCGGTGCAGGGGCCGGTGGCCGTCGTCTCCCCACTGGTGCGGAAGCTGGCGCGACAGCATGATCTTGATCTGCGGCAGCTGGCGGGTTCCGGGCCCGACGGGCTGATCCTTCGGGCCGATGTCGAATCCGCCATCAGGGCAATCACAGAGGGGGCGGCCGCTCCCACGCCGGCCTCGGCCGCGGTCTCGGTGCCGGAGTCGGTTTCGGAGCCGACGTCGCTGCCTCCGGTACAGCCGTCGGTGCCTCGTATGCAGCCGTCGGTGGCGCAGCCGGCTGCGGGTCCGGCCGTGGAGCGGATTCCGTTGCGCGGTGTACGGGGCGCGGTCGCCGACAAGTTGGCGCGCAGTCGACGGGAGATCCCCGATGCCACGTGCTGGGTCGACGCCGACGCCACCGAGCTGATGGCGGCCAGATCCGCGATGAACAGCGCCGGTGGCCCGGCCGCCGGGCCAAAGGTGTCGGTGCTCGCCCTGCTGGCGCGTATCTGCACCGCTGCGCTGGCCCGGTTCCCCGAGCTCAACTCCACGGTGGACCTGGAGGCGCGGGAGATCGTGCGGCTGCCGGAGGTCCACCTCGGGTTCGCGGCCCAGACCGAGCGGGGCCTGGTTGTCCCCGTTGTACGGGACGCGCAGGTCCGGAACGCGGAGTCGATCGGGGCCGAGATCGCCCGGCTGACCGAGGCGGCCCGGACCGGGAGGCTGACCCCGGCGGAGCTGACGGGCGGCACGTTCACGCTGAACAACTACGGGGTGTTCGGAGTCGACGGTTCGACTCCGATCATCAACCACCCGGAGGCGGCGATGCTGGGTGTCGGCCGGATTGTGCCCAAGCCGTGGGTGCACGAGGGCGCGCTGGCCGTACGCCAGGTCGTCCAGCTCTCGCTGACCTTCGACCACCGGGTCTGCGACGGCGGTACGGCGGGTGGCTTCCTGCGCTACGTGGCCGATTGCGTGGAGCAACCGGCGGTGCTGCTGCGCACGTTGTAGGCGTAAAGGGGCGCGCGGGCTCCCGTCGATCCTCCCCTCACTGATCCACTGGATTGCGGACGGGGAGGATCGACGGGATGCTGCGGCCCGCATACTCGGATGCATGACCGCGTATGACGCCATCGTCCTTGCCGGAGGGGCCGCCAAGCGGCTCGGCGGCGCCGACAAGCCCGGAATCCGGGTCGGTGGCCGTGCGCTGCTCGACCGGGTGCTGGCGGCCTGCGCCGATGCTTCGACCACCGTGGTGGTGGGCGGGCGGCGGCCCACCGTGCGCGCAGTGACCTGGACGCGGGAGGAACCACAGGGCGGCGGCCCGTTGGCCGCGCTCGATGCCGGGGTCCGGCGCACCGCGGCGGACTGGGTTCTCGTACTCTCCGCCGATCTGCCGTTCCTCGGGGAGAGCACGGTCGGAGCGCTGCTGGCCGCCGCCGGTGAGGGGCAGCAGGAGGGGGCCCTGTGCACCGATCAGGGCGGTCGTGACCAGCCCCTCGTCGCCGTGTACCGTGCCGAACCGCTGCGCCGCGAGCTCGCCCTGCTCGCCACCGAGCACGGCAGTCTGTCCGGACTCCCCTTGCGGTTGCTGACGAATGAACTCGACCTTGCCCGGGTGGAGGCCGGCCCGCTCGCCTCCTTCGACTGCGACACCTGGGAGGACATCGCGTCGGCCCGGGCCCGTATCAGAGAGCATGGGACCGTGCTGGACGAATGGATCAACGCAGTCAAGAACGAACTGGGCATCGAACTCGAAGTCGACACCGACGTCCTGCTCGATCTCGCCCGTGACGCCGCCCACGGCGTCGCCCGGCCCGCCGCGCCCCTGACGACCTTCCTGGTCGGGTACGCGGCGGCGAAGGCGAGCAGCGATGGCGACGGACCGGCGACGGTGGCCGAGGCCGCCCGCAAGGCTGCCGCGCTCGCACTTCGGTGGGCGGACGAGAACGAGACGCAATGACAGCCCATAACGGCAGGTCCGACCCACCTCCGGCGGCCGACGTCGCGTCGATGGACGTCGGGCCCCCGGCGGGCGTAGCGCCCTCGGCAGGTGCCGGGCCTTCGGCCCGTGACCATCCGGCGTCGATCGACCGAGGGCTGGATGTGGGCGATCGGTCGTCGGCCACCAACTCATCCTCGACGGTCAGTCCGTCTTCGGCGGCCAACCTGTCGTCAGGGGACAATCTGCCCTCGGCGAGCGACCGTCCCGCAACAGCGGGTCGGGGCCCGACTCCGGAGGAGCTGCGGGCTGCCGAGGAGGACCGGGCTGTTGAACAGGCCCTCGCTCTGGTCGGGCGCCAGTCGTCGGGTGAGCCCCACCCCGCACGTCGACCTCAGTCCGCGGATCAGCTCCACTTCGCGAATTCGGATCAGCTCCACTTCATGGACTCCGGCTCCTCGGGGCAGCCGAACGCCAAGGACCGGCCCGCGGAAAGATCTGCGTCCGCATCCCAGTTCCCGTCCCCGAACCGGGGCACCGGCCGGCCCCACGAGCGTGACCGGCACAGGCGGGCTGCACCCTGGCGGGAGGCGCGCGCCCTCGCCGCACGGTCGGGCCGGAACGCTCCCGCCCACGTCCGGCGACTGCCCCTCGACCAGGCGCTCGGACACGTACTCGCCGAGCCGCTCGTCGCGCTCACCGATCTGCCGTCCTTCGACACCTCCGCCATGGACGGCTGGGTCGTCACCGGACCGGGTCCGTGGACCATTCGCGAGGTCGAAGAAGCAGGAAAGGAGAAGGGTTGCGGGGACACGGGTGTGGGTCCGCGCCCTGGTCAGGATCTGGGCATCCTTGCCGGGCACAGCACCCCCGCCACGCTCCCCGACGGTGATGCCGTACGGATCGCCACCGGCGCACGCATCCCGGCGGATGCCAACGCCGTGATCCGCAGCGAACACGCTCACGTGGACGAGGCCAAGGGGCTGCTCCATGCGAAGCAGCGGGTGCTCCCCGGACAGGACATCAGGCCTCGTGGTCAGGAATGCCGTTCCGGCGATCAGCTCCTGCCCGCCGGGGCCCTGGTGACGCCCGCTGTCCTCGGTCTGGCCGCCGCCGCCGGATACGACGAGCTCGTCGCTGTCCCCCGCCCGCGCGTCGATGTCCTCGTCCTCGGTGACGAACTGCTGACCAGCGGTCTGCCGCACGACGGGTTGATCCGCGACGCGCTGGGCCCGATGATCGGCCCCTGGGTGCGAGCGCTGGGCGCCGAGGTCTCCGCCCCGCAGCGCCTCGGCGACGACGCGTCGGCCCTTCGGCGCGTCCTCACCACCTCGGACGCCGATCTGGTCATCACCACCGGCGGTACCGCCTCGGGCCCTGTCGACCACGTCCACCCGGTCCTTGCCGAGATCGGGGCCGAGTTGCTGGTCGACGGCGTCGCGGTCCGCCCCGGTCACCCGATGCTGCTGGCCAGGCTCAAGACGGAGGGCTCAGGCGGGGGCCGGTATTCAGACGGGGGCCGGTATCTCGTCGGACTGCCCGGCAATCCCCTGGCCGCCGTCTCGGGGCTCCTCACGCTCGCTGAACCGCTGCTCCGCGGGCTGGCCGGCCTTGCGCCGGAGGCGCCGTACCGGGTCGTCGTACGCGACGAGGTGCACGGGCACCCGCACGACACCCGTCTGGTGCCTGTTGTCCACCGCACAGGCAGCACCGGCGACAGCGCCGGCTGCCTCGGCGACGCGGGAACCGGCAGCGGTGCCGAGCACGTCATACCGCTGCACTACAACGGTCCGGCGATGCTCCGGGGAATTGCCGCGGCGGACGGACTGGCCGTCGTACCACCGGGCGGGGTACGGTCCGGCACCGAGGTGGAGATCCTCGACTTGCCGTGGGCCTCGGCGACGCCGTGGACGGAAGGGTGTTTCACGTGAAACTTCCCGGCCATGATGCGATGGCCAGGCGCGCCGACGAGCATGTCGTGCCCACGCGGGTGCAGCTCCCGCGCAGGGTCGTCCACGGACCGGCGCGGCAGGTCGCCAAGCGGCTGATGATGGCGTTGATAGTGCTTGCCGCCACCGTGCTGATCGTCTGGCTCGACCGCAGTGGATATCACGACGCCGCCGATGGCAACGTCGACCTGCTGGACGCGGTGTACTACGCGACGGTCACCCTCTCCACCACCGGCTACGGCGACATCACCCCGTACGGAGACAGCGCCCGGCTCACCAATGTGGTGCTCGTGACACCGCTGCGGGTGCTCTTCCTGATCATCCTGGTCGGCACCACTCTCGAGGTCCTTACGGAACGGACCCGGGAGGACTTTCGGCTGAAGCGTTGGAGAACCAACTTGCGTGACCACACCGTTGTCGTCGGCTTCGGCACGAAGGGCCGTTCGGCCGTCCAGACCTTGCGGGCCACCGGCCTGAAGAAGGAACAGATCGTCATCGTCGACCCGGCGACCAAGGTGATCGAGATCGCCAACGCCGAAGGGTTCGTGGGTGTGGTCGGCGACGCGACGCGCAGTGAGGTGCTGTTGCGGGCCGAGCTCCAGAAGGCGCGTCAGATCATCATCGCCACCCAGCGCGACGATACGGCGGTACTGGTGGCGTTGACGGCGCGGCAGCTCAACCGCGGCGCGAAGATCGTGGCCGCGGTGCGCGAGGAGGAAAACGCTCCGCTGCTCCGGCAGTCCGGCGCCGATGCTGTGATCACCAGCGCCAGCGCGGCGGGCCGGCTGCTCGGCCTCTCCGTCCTCAGCCCCAGCGCGGGCACGGTGATGGAGGACCTGATCCAACAGGGCAGCGGTCTCGATCTCGTCGAACGGCCGGTGATAAAGGCCGAGGTGGGCAAGAGCGTCCGGGAGACCGACGACCTTGTGGTCAGCGTGTTGCGGGGGCATCGGTTGATCGGATACGACGATCCGGCTGCCAGCCCGCTGCAGTTGACGGACCGTTTGATCACCATCGTGCGTGCCTCCAACGAACCACCGCTGAGCAACCCGGCTACGGGCAAGCCGCGTCCGTAGCGGGCCTCGCGCCGCGTCCGTGGCCCAGGCATCGTGCCGGCACGGTTCGCTTCCGTCGGCCCCGCCTGCCACGGTGCTGCCCGGCCCGCCGCCCAAGGCATCGCCCGGCCAGTCCATATGGTGTCGCCCGGCCTCCCGGAGCCATGGCGTCGCCCGGCCCGCGCCACGGAGTAGCCTCGCCGCCATGTATGCGATCACGATCCCCGAACCCGGTGGCCCCGAAGCGCTCGTATGGGCCGAGGTGCCAGATCCGGTGGCCGGCGAGGGCGAGGTTCTCGTTGATGTCGTGTCCAGCGCGGTCAATCGCGCCGACGTGCTGCAGCGGCAGGGGTTCTACGAACCGCCGCCCGGCGCCTCCCCGTACCCGGGCCTGGAGTGCGCGGGCCGCATCTCGGTGATCGGTCCCGGTGTCATCGGCTGGTCGGTCGGTGACGAGGTCTGTGCGCTGCTCGCAGGCGGCGGTTATGCGGAGAAGGCCGCCGTGCCTGCCGGGCAACTGCTGCCCGTACCGGACGGAATCGACCTGACTCTGGCCGCGGCACTGCCCGAGGTGACGGCCACGGTCTGGTCGAACGTGTTCATGGTGGCCCATCTGCGCCCCGGCGAGACGCTGTTGGTGCACGGCGGGTCCAGTGGCATCGGCACGATGGCGATCCAGCTCGGCAAGGCGGTGGGCGCAACGGTCGCGGTGACGGCGGGCGGACCGGAGAAGCTCGCGCGCTGTGCGGAGCTCGGGGCCGACATCCTGATCGACTACCGGGAGCAGGACTTCGTCGAGGAGCTGCGCAAGGCGACGGGCGGGGGCGGTGCGGATGTCATTCTCGACATCGTCGGTGCGAAGTACCTGGACCGGAACGTGAAGGCCCTCGCCGTCAACGGTCGTCTTGCCATCATCGGCCTCCAGGGCGGCGTCAAGGGCGAGCTGAATCTGAACGCACTCCTGCACAAGCGGGCCGCCATCACCGCGACCTCGCTGCGTGGCCGTCCGCTCGACGAGAAGGCCGCCATCGTCGCTGCCGTACGCGAGCACGTCTGGCCGCTGATCGCCGACGGTGTCGTCCGGCCGATCGTGCACTGCACGCTGCCTATGCCCGATGCCGCCGAGGCTCACCGGGTGCTGGAGTCCAGCGCACACATCGGCAAGGTGCTTCTGCAGACCCCCGCGGGCTGACACGCGCCCCGCCACCGAGCACACGCAACGGGGCCCGGCACACAGGTCGTCGACCATGTGCGCCGGGCCTCGGTGTTGCTACGTGATCGAGGTGTACGAACCAATTGCGATGTACGGGCTAGAGATACGGGCCCGACCGGATGGCCCCGTGGTGGTCCCCGCTGCCGTCCTCGTCCTCGTGCCCGCTGCCCGGCGGAAGGGCGCGGCGCATCTGCTCCAGCTGGGCCCGCGCCGCCATCTGCTGGGCGAACAGCGCCGTCTGGATGCCGTGGAAGAGGCCCTCCAGCCAGCCCACCAACTGGGCCTGTGCAATCCGGAGTTCCGCCTCGGAGGGCACCGACTCCTCGGTGAACGGCAGGGAGAGCCGCTCCAGCTCCTCCACCAGCTCCGGTGCGAGGCCGTCCTCCAGCTCCTTCACGGAGCTTGCGTGGATCTCCTTGAGCCTGACTCGGCTCGCCTCGTCGAGAGGAGCCGCCCTGACCTCCTCCAGGAGCTGCTTGATCATGCTGCCGATGCGCATGACCTTCGCGGGCTGTTCGACCATCTCCGTCACCGGGACCTCACGCGATTCGTCGTCAGTGCCACCGCCGCCGATCGCCATGCCGTCCTGCCCCACCACGAGGACTTGGGGGTGCTCCTGCGACCGTTCATTCCTCGGCATCTCCATGGCGCCATTGTCTCGCACACCTGCCGTACAACACGGTGGTGCCCCCGTAAACGGTTGATCCACCGTTTTCGAGGGCACCAAATCAGCCGGTCAGGCCACTGACCGCACCGCCCGCGTCATCATCCGGCCCGTCGTGCCAGCGCCAGGCGCGAGCGCGTGAGCGCCGCCGCGAGCACCCCGGCCAGCAGCGGAATGCACACGACGAGCAGACCGATGGTCGTCCAGGGCAGCACGATCGGCGTGTACGCCGACTGCGTGGGATCGAGCCGCATCGTCTTCAGCGCTTCCCGCAGGTCGACGAGGCGCAGCGCCACCGCGGGCACCAGGCCTGCCAGCGTGCCGAGAACCACACCCGTGAGCGCCACCACCACGCACTGGAAGCCGGACAGCTTCCGCCGCACGCCCGGTGGCGCGCCCACCGCGCTCAGGGTGTTGAGGTCGGCCTCCGCGTCCGCCTTGGCGAGGCCCGTCGTGATCGCGGCCGCGCCCAGGGTCACCACCCCGGCGAACAGGGTCAGGATCAGCAGTACGGTGTTGTCCTGCCGGCCGGGGCCGTGATCGGACTGCACCCACATTCCGCCGCCGGCCTGCGCGATGGCACCGGAAACCCGCTGGTCCTCGGCGTTCGTCGGGGCATGGGCGACGGCATACACGCTTCCGGCCGCCCTGGTGTGCAGGCCGAGCCGCGCCGCGGTCCGCTTCGGAAGAATCATGCGGATTCCGGGGGTGGCGGCGTACTTGGCGGGGGCCACGTACACCTTCAGCTTGTCCACGGTGGTCCGCGCCTTGCCCGGGTGCTGCTTCCAGTTCTTCTTGTCCTTCTCGCTGTATTGGTGGACCGCCTTGACGGTGACCTCGCCGTTCTCCGCGTACACCGGGTTGAGCAGTACCGGTGTGCCCGCGGCCAGCGCCTCGGCGGCCGCGGGGTCGTCGAGCTTCACATACGTGTCGAGCAGGGCCGCGTCCGCGACGACGATGTTGCTCTCGTCCGTGTTGAAGAGACCCGATGTCATCCGGTCGTTCAGGCAGGCGGGGGAACGCATCAGCTTCTTGTGTTCGTCGGCGGAGAGTCGCGCGGCAAGTTCCTTGGCCCCCTTGCGGGTGAGCGGACAACTGTGTGCTTTGCCGCCGGGCTTGATCAGTTCCAGCGTGCCGCAGTGGTTCTCCTCGTAGGAGTTGCAGTCGCTGCCCGCCCAGACCCGTCGGAAGTCCGCGTGTCCGCCGGTGACGGCCATGTTCCGCTCCACGGCCGTCCGAGCCAGCGGGAGCCGCTCGGCCGACTCCTCGTCGAAGGACGAGACGACGATGGTTCCCTCGGTGAGCGAGGGGGCGTAGTTGTACTCGTACTCGGCCGAGTAGCTGGACATGTAGGTGGCGATGCCCACCGAACCCGCGACGGCCGCCATCACCGCGGCGACGGCGGGAGCGGTACGACCGCGGTTGCGGGCCGCGTCGCGCAGCGCCATCCGGGGCGAGAGAGGCAGCCTCCTGCCGAGCCGCCCGAGGAAGCCGACGATCACCGGGATGCAGGCGAGCAGCCCGAGTTCGGCGACCATCGAGCCGCCGGCGACCAGTGTCGAATTCCCGCTGGTGCCCCCGTAGAGGGCGATCGCGGCACCGAAGGCCAGCACGCAGGCGCCCAGGACGGGCAGCACCCGTGAGGAGCGGCGGACGCCGCGTCGTCCGGTGAGCGACTCCAGTACGGACTGCCGACTCGCCACGATCGCCGGGGCGAACGCTGCCAGCAAACCGGTGATCAGGCCGATCGCGGCGATGAGCAGCAACTCCAGCGGCGGCATCGAGAGAGAGCCGAACCGGTGTCCGGCCCAGTTCTCGATCAGGGGCTGGAGGGCCGCGGTGAGCCCGAGGCCGACCGCGACACCCGCCACCGCTCCGATGCCACCGAGCACCAGACCGCCACCGAGCACCACGGCCCTGATGTGGCGCCTGTCTCCGCCGCAGGTGCCGAGAAGGCCGAGCTGGCGGCGGGAACGGCGTGCGCCGACCGCGAAGGCCGGCCCGGCGAGCAGCACGATCTCCAGGACCGCCATGGCGATCACGGTGACGAGTGCAGTGCTGAGCTCTCCGGAGCCGCTGTCGGCGATCTGCGGGTTCCTGGCCATCAGCGGGACCTCGGAGTCCGGCGGCGGGTCGAGGGCGACCTGCCGGGACGTGACGAGCACGCCCGACTTGTTGGCCTCCATGATGTGCGGCCAGGTCACACCCACCCCTGCGGGGCCTTTGACCAGCCAGTCCGTGGACCCGGCGTTCGGCGGAAGCACCTTCTTGTCGCGGTCGGCGCTGTCCTTCCATGGCGCGATGACCGCACCGGGGTCGGCGTAGAGAGCCTCGGTCTTCAGCTCGCTGGGCAGCTCGACCACACCGGTGATGGTGTATGTCCGGCCGGAGTTGCGCACGGTGGTGGTCGAGCCGACGTGCAGTCCGGTCGCCTTCAGGAACGGCCCGGTGGCGGCCATCTCGCCCTTGCCGTGCGGGTAGGCGCCGCGCACGAGGTCGATCTTGCCGCGGGCCATCGTGTCCGACGTCCGGATCTCGACGATGTCGGTGTTCGTGACGCCGTACCGGGTGGTGACACTCGCCGGGACGGACTGGATGCTGATCGCCCGCGAACCCTTGGGGAACGTCGTCCTGATGTCGAGCGGGTCGCCGTCTTCCACGGGCGGTGCGTCGTCCACGCCCATGTAGATGTGGCTCACCGCTCCATCGGGGAGTTGCTCGATGGGCCCCATCATCTCGTCGCTGAACAGTGCGTCGGCGGAGCCCATATTGCTGGTCAGCTGCTCGGCGACGGTCGGCGCCATGCTGCGGTACGTCACATCGAGGGCCGTGACGCCGAGCACCGGTATCGCGATCATCGCGACCACCAGGGCGCTACGGCCCTTGGCGCGCATCGCGTCGCGCCTGGCTATGCGGAGGGAGGCGCGCCAGCCCGTGAAGAGGCTCACTTGGCGCCCTCGGCGGCCAGCAGTGAGTCGGCGCCGTCGGTGAGCGACTGGTCGACGATCGAACCGTCCCGGAGGAACACGACCCGGTCCGCCCAGGCGGCGTACCGCGGCTCGTGTGTCACCATCACCCCGGCCGCACCCTGGTCGCACCGGTTGCGCAGCAGGGCGAGGACGGCCTCACCGGTCTCGGAGTCGAGTGCCCCGGTCGGTTCGTCGGCGAGCACCAGGCGCCGGTCCCCCACCAGCGCGCGGGCGATCGCGACGCGCTGCTGCTGGCCGCCGGACATCTCGTCCGGGAACCGGTCGGCGATCTCCAGGAGCTTCAACTCCTCCAGCGCCGCCCGCGCCTCCTTGCGGGCCTTGCGCACGGAGACCCCGTCGAGCTCGCGCGGCAGGGCGATGTTCTCGGCCGCGGTCAGCGCCGGGATCAGGTTGTAGTCCTGGAAGACATAGCCGACGCTGCGGCGGCGCAGCGCGGCGACGCCCTTGCGGCCGAGGCCGGCGATGTCCTGGCCCTCGATGATGACCTGGCCGCTGGTCGCGGTGTCGAGACCGCCCGCGATGGTCAGCAGGGTGGACTTGCCGGAGCCGGAGGGGCCCATCACGGCGACGAGTTCCCCCGTGTGCACGGAGAGGTCGATGCCACGCAGGGCGTGCACCTCGGCGATGCCGGTGCCGTGGGTGCGGGTGAGCGCTCGGAGTTCGAGCACCGGTGCGTCGACCGGCAGCGGCGAACCGGACGAGGACGCGGATCGGGACGGGGCGCGCGAGGACATGGTGGGTGGTTCCCCCTTGGAACGGGTCTGTGGGACCGGCGCCGGACACCGAAGCGGTTCGTGGCCGGTGCCGGGTGCGTACGCGGCAGTCCGTCGTCGGCGCCCGGTGCGCACGTGGATTGTCTGAGGGCAGTGCCGGTTTCCGGGTGGTCGGTGGTCAGCGCCGGGTGCGTGGGCGGGCGGTACGGGCCGGGGCGCGGCTGGCCGTACGTACCTCGGGCTCCGGCTCCGTGGCGGCGGCCTCGGCGAGGCGGACCAGCCGGGACTCGCAGTGATCCAGCCAGCGGGCCTCGGCCTCCGCCTGGAAGATCAGCTGCTCGACTACGAGCAGCCAGGCGACCTCGTCGCGGTTGGCCGGGACATCGGCGAGGGCCTGCGCCTTGAGGCGGGTGTAGTCCTGCATCGCCTTCACGGTGTGGCGGCGCTGGGACTGGATGACGGCCCGGATGTCGACCCCGGGCGCGCCGACCGCCATGGCGAGCTTGATGGCCAGCTCGTCGCGGGGCGGGTTGCTGCGGTCGACGGGCGTCTCGAACCAGTTCCGCAGCTCGGTGCGGCCGTCGTCGGTGATCGCGTAGAGGGCGTGCCCCTGGTCGTCCTCGTCGTCCTGGGCGACCAGGCCGTCGCGCTCCAGCCGGCTCAGCGTCGTGTACACCTGGCCGACGTTGAGCGGCCAGGTGGAGCCGGTGCGCGACTCGAATTCGGTACGGAGCTGGGAGCCGTATCGGGGCCCCCGCTCCAGTAGGGCCAGTAGCCCGTGGCGGATCGACATACTGAGTATGTATACCGAGTATGTTGTTCGATGCAAGCCTCGGCCGGAGCGTGTGGGAGCTGGTGGGAGGTCTGCGGGTCGTCTCAGTTCGGGCGGCGTAAACGGAATGCCAGGAAGCCCAGCCCCAGTCCTATCAGTGCGATTCCCGCGCCCAGCGACACCCGCTGCACCCGCTGTACCCGCTGCACGGACGGCCCGTCGAGGGCCTGTGGAGCGAGCCGGCCGGCCTCGGGGGACGTGCTCGCCGCCGGTGTCGCGGCGTTCACCGGCGCCGGGTCGGTCGCCGCAGGCCGCGCGTCGGGCTCGTCGAACGAACTGTCCGCGGGGGTGAGCTCCGACGACGGGAGCTGCCGCCCGGGCCGCAGCCGCCCCTCCCCGGCCTCGCGCCCGGCGAGCGGGGGCTGCGCTTCGGGAGGCGGCGACCCGGCGTTCGCGGCGGCGGAGGGGGGCGAGGCCGAGGGGGAGCCGGAGGCCTGGGAGGAGGGCGGAGAGGACGCCGGAGGGGATGCCGGAGGTGCGGGGGCGGCCGAAGCACTCCCCGAGGGAATGGTCGTCGGTACGGTCGAAGCACTCCCCGAGGAAGTGGTCGTCGGTACGGTCGAAGCACTCCCCGAGGGAGTGGTCGTCGGTACGGCCGAAGGAGTGGCCGAACCCTTGCCTGACGGTTCGACACGGGGGGTGGTGGAAGGCGGGGCGGAAGGTCCGGCCGATGCGGTCGTGGGCGGCGTCACCGAGGCGCTCACCGCCCCCGGCGTCCTGCCGGGGGCGCGCCGGTCCGCGTGCGCCACGCCAGTTGCGCCCCCCAGTGCCGCGCCCGCCGTCAATATGAAGCAGGCCGCACACCTTGTGGACCGTGAGGGGAGAAGTCCTTGAGCCATGCGGTCAGCGTCACATGTGACGATATGTCCGGCATCTCGGATGTGTGGTGACCCCAGGAGGTGCCGTCACGCGTATGAGGGCCGGGCAGCCCGCCCTCACATGTACCGGGCCGTCACTTCCGTGTACCCGCGTACGCCTCGGGTCAGGCCGGATCGCCCGTCGCGATGCGCAGCTCGAAGTGGGCGCCCTTCTGGTCCACGGCCGTTCCGGAGGTGGGGAACTGGTCGATGACCTGGTCCTCCGCGTAGGCGTTTCCCGGCACCTTGATCGGCTTGATGGTCCAGCCCGCCGCGTCCGCGCACGCCTTCGCCGAGAGGATGTCCTTGTAGAGGAAGCTCGGTGCGGTGACCTTGCTCGGGTCGTCGCTGTCCTCTATCGGGTCCGTGCAGTCCTCGGTCTTCATCGTCCGGTTCCGCTCCGGATCCTTGTGCTCGCTCGCGGCCGGCGATTCACTCGCGGAGTTGTTGTCGTCCGTACCCGGGTCGTCCTTCAGCGAGAGCACCGTGATCAGCCCGCCGATCGCGATCAGCGCGACCACGATCGAGCCCACGATCACCGGCATGTTCCGCTTGGAGCCGCCCGCGCCGGAGCCGGAGTGCGTCTGCGGCGCGATCGTGTAGGGCGGCGGCGTCTGCTGCTGCATCGGGGACATCGGCGCCTGGCTCTGGTACGCCGGAGCCGACTGCGGATAGCCGTACGACGGAGCGGGCGCCGGGGTCGGCGGACCGTACGGCCCCGACTGGGCGCCCGACTGGTACGGGCCCGGCTGGTACGGCGTCTGGACGTTCTGCGGCGCCGGGGTGGACTGGTCGACCGGCGGGAAGACCGCCGAGCCGACGCCCGATCCGCTGTTCGACGGTGCGCCGCCGCCCGCGACGATCACCGGGGCGCCCGTCTGCCCGCTCGCGTTCAGCACGCGCGCAATCTCGTCCTGCATCGCCGCGGCGCTCGGGAAGCGCTCGTTCGGGTTCTTCTTCAGTGCGCGGGCGACGAGTGCGTCCATCGCCGGGGTGATCGACCGGTTGATGGTGGAGGGCGCGACAGGCTCCTCCTGGACGTGCGCGTACGCGATGGCGAGCGGCGAGTCCGCGTCGAACGGGATGCGTCCGGTCAGCAGCTGGAACAGCATGATGCCGACCGAGTACAGGTCGGAGCGCGCGTCCACCCCGCGGCCCAGGGCCTGCTCGGGGGAGAGGTACTGCGGGGTGCCGACGACCATGCCGGTCTGCGTCATCGATGTGACGCCCGACTGCATGGCGCGGGCGATGCCGAAGTCCATGACCTTCACGACACCGCGCTTGGTCACCATCACGTTGCCGGGCTTGATGTCGCGGTGGACCAGGCCCATCTCGTGGCTGGTGTCCAGCGCGGCCAGTACGTCGGACGTCACCTTGAGCGCCCTGTCGGCCGGCATCGCACCGTAATTCCGGATGTCCGCCTGGAGCACGGAGCCGAGCGGCTGCCCCTCCACGTACTCCATGACGATGTACGGCATCAGCGCTCCGCCGAGCTCGTCCTCGCCGGTGTCGAAGACCGAGACGATGTTGGTGTGCTGCAATTTGGCAACGGCCTGCGCCTCGCGCCGGAACCGCTCACGGAAGGACTGCTCGCGGCCCAGCTCCGTGTGCAGCGTCTTGATCGCGACCTGGCGGTCCAGTGCGGAGTCGTACGCCAGATATACGGACGCCATCCCGCCCTCGCCGAGCAGGTCGCGAAGCTGGTACCGGCCGCCGGCGACCGAACCGCCCGCATAGCGCCCCTGAGCGCCGTGTGCGCCGTCCTGGCTCATGACTTGCTTCCCCCTCGGCGCGCGACTGACGCGATGATCCCTATTTACGCGCCAAGTCTGCCCGAGGGGTACGACACGTCAAGCCAGGTGCCCGTTCCGTGACCCTACGCACAAGAAGCGTCTCGGAAGCGTTACAGGAACCGCATGGAATTTGCGCGCGCGGCACGCCGGCCGGTTGGATGACCCGTCCCTCTCGGAAACGGTGTGTCCGGCAAAGGCTGTAGCGTGACGTGGCAATGCAGCTAGACACCGTGAGAACCCGCGGACGCGCGGACAGATACGACGGCGAGGACTGATGGCACCCGATTCCGAAGCAAACGGCGGCGGAGTTTCGGATGGCACCGACTCCTGGGGCATCGGCGGCGTCGTCGGTGACGGACGCTACCGGATGACCCACCGGCTCGGCCGGGGCGGCATGGCGGAGGTCTTCGCGGCCGAGGACGTAAGGCTGGGACGTACGGTCGCGGTCAAGCTCCTGCGTTCCGATCTCGCCGAGGACCCGGTCTCCAAGGCCCGGTTCACGCGCGAGGCACAGTCGGTCGCGGGCCTCAACCACCATGCGATCGTCGCCGTGTACGACTCCGGCGAGGACGTCGTGGGCGGCCAGACCGTCCCCTACATCGTGATGGAGCTCGTCGAGGGCCGCACCATCCGCGATCTGCTGCTCAATGCCGAGGCCCCGCCGCCCGAGCAGGCGCTGATCATCGTCTCGGGGGTACTGGAAGCCCTCGCGTACTCGCACCAGCACGGCATCGTGCACCGTGACATCAAGCCCGCCAACGTGATCATCACGGACTCGGGTGCGGTCAAGGTGATGGACTTCGGCATCGCCCGTGCGCTGCACGGCGCGCAGTCGACGATGACGCAGACCGGCATGGTCATGGGCACGCCGCAGTACCTCTCCCCCGAGCAGGCGCTGGGCAAGGCCGTCGACCACCGCTCCGACCTCTACGCCACCGGCTGCCTGCTGTACGAACTCCTCGCGCTGCGGCCCCCGTTCACGGGTGAGACGCCGCTCTCCGTGGTGTATCAGCACGTACAGGACATTCCGGTCCCGCCGTCCGAGGTCCTGGACGCGGTGCCGCCGGAGCTGGACGGGCTGGTCATGCGCTCGCTCGCGAAGGACCCGGACGACCGGTTCCAGAGCGCCGAGGAGATGCGCGGCCTCATCCAGTACGGCCTGCAGATGCTTCAGGTGCAGGGCGGCCACACGGGTACGTGGAACACCGGCCCGGTCGCGATGCACGAACGCGGACACACCCCGGCCATGGGCATCGCCGGGGGCACGATGGCGATGGGCCACCCGCAGCACGGGGACACCTCGCAGGGCCCGATCCTGCCGCCGATGAACCCCGACGACGGTGGCTACGAAGGCGGACACCAGGGCGGTGGCGGCCGCGGCAAGCTGTGGCTGTTCGTCGTGCTCGCGCTGATCGCGATCGGGGCCGGTGTCGCCATCGCCGTCAGCGCGGCGAACAGCAACGACAACCAGCAGGAGAAGACGCCCACGAAGACCTCCAGCTCGCCGTCCGAGTCGGAGAGTTCGCCCTCGCCGAGCGACGAGCAGAGCGAGCAGAGCCAGGAGCCGGAGAACTCCACCGGCAACCAGCAGGACACCCCGCCGCAGCAGCCCTACACCCCGCCGGTCGAACCGAGCAAGTCGTCCGAGCCGCCGCCGACCAAGCCGTCCACACCGGCCACAGGCGGCAGCACCGACGCAGGCACGGGTGCGGCCGACGGCGGTACGGGTGCGGCCGATGGCGGTACGGGTGCGGCCGATGGCGGTACGGGTGCGGCCGATGGCGGTACGGGTGCGGCCGATGGCGGTACGGGTGCGGCCGATGGCGGTACCGGTGGCGCCGCCACCGGGGCCACCACCGGCACGTCCGCGGGGGCCGGGGCCACCACGGCGGGCACCCCTTAACCCGGACGGCCCGCACGGGGCGGCCTCACCCTGTGAACGCCTCGCACACCGCCTCGTACTCGCGCGTCCACCAGACCGCCAGGGCCGACACCGCAGGGAACTGCGGGTCGGCCCTTCGGTCGTGCAGGCAGTACCGCCAGCGCAGTATCCAGAAGTCGTTGAGCCGCTCCCACCACACCCGGTGCACCGCCGCGGCCAGTTCCGCCGCCCCCGCCCCGGCCGCCCGCCGGTAGGCCCCCGCGTACGCCCGTACCTTCTCCAGCTCCAGCTTCCCGGCCGGCTGCACGAAGAAGATCGCCGCGGCCCGTACCGCCTCCTCCGCGCGCGGCTGGACCCCCAGCCGGTCCCAGTCGAGGATCGCGACCGGGTCCGTGCCCCGGTAGAGGACGTTCAGCGGGTGGAAGTCGCCGTGCACCCAGCCGGTGGCCGGGATGCCGGGGGTGGGCGGCCTGCGGTCGGCGTGCTGTTCCAGCAGGGTGCGCCGCTCCAGGAGACGGTGCTCGGCCAGCTCGTCGAAGGAGTCCCGGGGGTGGCGCCCGCGCGCGGCCGCCAGCAGGTCGTCGATCAGCGCGAAGGTGTCGGCGGGGTCGGGGCTCCGGTAGCCGCCGGACCGCCCTGCGAGTCCCGTGCCCGCCTCCATGACCTGTTCGAGCCCGGTGTGCACGGCCCCGAGCAGCGCTCCGAGCCGCTGTGACTGGGCTGCGGTGAGCTGGGCGCCGGCCCGGTGCAGTCCGTCGACCCAGGGGTGCAGGGCGTAGCACCGGCCGCCGATCTCCGCGACCGTGTCGCCCTCGGTGTCCTCCACGGGCGGCGCGACGGGCACGCCGAGTGACTGCAGCCGCTGGGTGGCGCGGTGCTGGCGGACGATCGTGGCGCGGTCGCCGGTGGAGTCGTCGAGGTGATGCTTGAGGAAGTAGGAACCGCGGGTGGTGGAGACGCGGTAGCCGTGATTGAGCAGGCCCTGGGTGACGGGCTTGCAGGTGAGGGGCTCACCGGCATCCGGGTAGCGGCGCAGCACCTCGTCCACCGGAGGAACGGGCGGACGGGGCACGGCCGAACGGGGCGCGGACGGGCACAGCACCTCGCCGGCCGGCGGAGCGGACGGAAGAGTTACAGATGAGCGCGGCACTCGCCAGATGTTAGATCACGCTGCGTTGCGGATCAGTTGACTTGCGTGGAAGCCCAGAGTGTGCACGGAGACGAAGTGCGGGTCGACCCCGAGGTAGGCAGGGGCGAAGGGCTCCCCGTTCACCTGGTCGGGCGCGGCGCCGAAGCGCTCCCGCTGTTCGGGGGTCGGGTACACGATCTCGGCGGGGCCGGTGAACTGCACGGACCACAGCTCGCCGTCGTCCCCCGAGGGCGCGGCGTTGAAGTTGTCCGCTCCGTACGCCACGACCGTGCCGTCGCAGGCCTCGTGGTAGCCGAGGCCGCTGTGCATCCGCAGGACGACATGGCCGTCGGCCACGATGTGGCGGGCCACCGCCAGTATCGGGAGGGCCCGCATGCTCGTCGCCAGCCGGCCGTACTGGACGCGGCCGAGCAGTCCGATCGCGTGGAGTTCCTCAGAGGGCATGTTCTCCACTCTCC
This sequence comes from Streptomyces sp. NPDC088246, assembly GCF_044741025.1. NCBI lineage: Bacteria > Bacillati > Actinomycetota > Actinomycetes > Kitasatosporales > Streptomycetaceae > Streptomyces > Streptomyces sp. NPDC088246. Next base: position 121,635 of record NZ_JBIURV010000011.1, on the reverse strand, counting down.
GCCACCGGGGAGGCCGTAAAAAGAGGCCGCGGCCCCAGGTGGTCCGGGACCAAAGTCCCGAAAGATCACCGAGGACCGCAGCCGCTCCGTGCACGTCCCGGCCCTGTCACCACGCGGCGCTCAGCCCTTCTCCGCCTGCAGCCTGGCCACGTACGCGGCGGCCTGCGAGCGCCGTTCCATGCCCAGCTTGGAGAGCAGACTGGAGACATAATTCTTGATCGTCTTCTCGGCGAGGTGCAGCCGCTCACCGATCACCCGGTTCGTCAGCCCCTCCCCGATCAGATCGAGGATCTTGCGCTCCTGATCGGTGAGACCGGCGAGCTTGTCGTCACCCCGGCCCTTCTTGCCGTCGCGCAGCCGCTCCAGCACCCGGGCGGTCGCCACCGGGTCCAGCAGCGACTTCCCGGCCGCCACGTCCCGTACCGCGTTCAGCAGTTCGTTGCCGCGGATCGCCTTCAGCACATATCCCGACGCGCCCGCCATGATCGCGTCGAAGAGCGCCTCGTCATCGGCGTACGAGGTCAGCATCAGGCATTTGATGTTCTCGTCCTGGGAACGGATCTCCCGGCAGACCTCCACCCCGCTCCCGTCCGGCAACCGCACATCGAGCACCGCCACATCGGGCCGGGTCGCCGGGATGCGGACCAGTGCGTCCGCCGCCGTGCCGGCCTCGCCGACGACCTCGATGTCGTCCTCGACCGAGAGCAATTCATGGACTCCGCGCCGGACGACTTCGTGGTCGTCCAGCAGAAAAACAGTGATTTTTCCTTGTTCGCGCACAAAACGCAGTCTCACACACTCGCCTCTTCCCTGCCGCCGAACGGCGGGATAACGTGCCGTTGTTCCGGCGGCCTGCAAGGCTGTTCCCAGTGCTGTGACCAGCGAGAGTTCCCGACTTTTTCGATTTACTTGGAAATCCAAGCAAAATCGCAGGTCAGATGGGGTTTCGCAGTTATGCGGCGTACTGGGTAACGTGCTTTTGGCAGGGCGCTCGCCGGGGCACCTGTCACGCCTGTTCCCGGACCGAGCGGCACCCACCCCGTGCACGGGTACGGACACAGGCGAGCCGCACTGGCTTCCCGGCAGACCCCGGGGGCCGGACCGACGGAGGAGCACGCACGTGACCGTGGAGAGCACTGCCGCGAGCAAACCGCGACGCAGCAGTAAGCGGACCAGCGCCGTGAAAACGCCCGCTAAGACGTCCGCCAAGACGTCCGCCAAGACGCCGCAGACTTCCGAGCCCGAGCTCGTACAGCTGCTGACGCCCGAGGGTGAGCGGGTGGAGCATCCGGACTACCAGATCGACCTGACCGCCGAAGAGTTGCGCGGTCTGTACCGGGACATGGTCCTGACCCGCCGCTTCGATGCCGAGGCCACCGCCCTGCAGCGCCAGGGCGAGCTGGGCCTGTGGGCCTCGCTGCTCGGCCAGGAGGCCGCCCAGATCGGCTCCGGCCGGGCCCTGCGCGACGACGACTACGTCTTCCCGACCTACCGCGAGCACGGCGTCGCCTGGTGCCGGGGCGTCGACCCGACCAATCTGCTCGGGATGTTCCGCGGTGTGAACCACGGTGGCTGGGACCCGAACACCAACAACTTCCACCTGTACACGATCGTCATCGGCTCGCAGACCCTGCACGCCACCGGCTACGCCATGGGCGTCGCCAAGGACGGCGCGGACTCGGCCGTGATCGCGTACTTCGGCGACGGTGCCTCCAGCCAGGGCGACGTCGCCGAGTCCTTCACCTTCTCCGCGGTCTACAACGCCCCGGTCGTCTTCTTCTGCCAGAACAACCAGTGGGCGATCTCCGAGCCGACCGAGAAGCAGACCCGCGTCCCGCTCTACCAGCGCGCGCAGGGCTTCGGCTTCCCCGGCGTCCGGGTCGACGGCAACGACGTACTCGCCTGTCTGGCCGTCACCAGGTCGGCGCTGGAGCGGGCCCGTCGGGGGGAGGGGCCCACGCTCGTCGAGGCGTTCACCTACCGCATGGGCGCGCACACCACCTCCGACGACCCGACGAAGTACCGGGCGGACGAGGAGCGGGCCTCCTGGGAGGCCAAGGACCCGATCCTGCGGCTGCGTACCCACCTGGAGAAGCAGCAGGCCGCCGACGAGGCATTCTTCACCGCGCTGGAGGAGGAGAGCGAAGCCCTCGGCAAGCGGGTGCGTGAGGCGGTACGGGCGATGCCCGATCCGGACCCGATGGCGATCTTCGACCACGCCTACGCCGACGGGAATCCGCTCGTCGACGAGGAGCGTGCCCAGTTCGCCGCCTACCAGGCATCGTTCGCCGAGGAGGGCAACTAGCCATGGCCATGGAAAAGATGTCCATTGCGAAGGCTCTCAACGAGTCGCTGCGCAAGGCCCTCGACACCGACCCCAAGGTCCTCATCATGGGTGAGGACGTCGGCAAGCTGGGCGGGGTCTTCCGGATCACCGACGGACTTCAGAAGGACTTCGGCGAGGACCGGGTGATCGACACCCCGCTCGCCGAGTCCGGCATCGTCGGTACGGCGATCGGCCTGGCCCTGCGCGGCTACCGGCCCATCGTGGAGATCCAGTTCGACGGCTTCGTCTTCCCCGCGTACGACCAGATCGTCACGCAGCTCGCGAAGATGCACGCCCGGGCGCTCGGCAAGATCAAGCTGCCGGTCGTCGTGCGGATTCCGTACGGCGGCGGCATCGGCGCCGTCGAGCACCACAGCGAGTCCCCCGAGGCCCTGTTCGCGCACGTCGCGGGCCTGAAGGTGGTCTCGCCCTCGAACGCGAGCGACGCCTACTGGATGATGCAGCAGGCCGTCCAGAGCGACGACCCGATCATCTTCTTCGAGCCGAAGCGCCGCTACTGGGACAAGGGTGAGGTCGAGACCGACTCCATCCCCGGCCCGCTGCACCGGGCCTCGGTGGCGCGTACGGGCTCCGACCTCACGCTCGTCGCGTACGGCCCGATGGTGAAGGTCTGCCTGGAAGCGGCCGCGGCCGCCCAGGAGGAGGGCAAGTCGATCGAGGTCCTGGACCTGCGCTCGATGTCCCCGATCGACTTCGACACCATCCAGACCTCGGTCGAGAAGACCGGCCGGCTCGTCGTGGTCCACGAGGCGCCGGTGTTCTACGGCTCCGGCGCCGAGATCGCCGCCCGGATCACCGAGCGTTGCTTCTACCACCTGGAAGCACCGGTGCTCAGGGTCGGCGGCTATCACGCCCCGTACCCGCCGGCGCGGCTGGAGGACGAGTACCTGCCGGGTCTCGACCGTGTGCTCGACGCCGTCGACCGCTCGCTGGCGTACTGAGGACTGGGGCGTGACAACGATGAACGACACTTCCAACGCTGCTCGCTTCCGTGAGTTCAAGATGCCCGATGTGGGCGAGGGACTGACCGAGGCCGAGATCCTCAAGTGGTACGTACAGCCCGGCGACACCGTCACCGACGGCCAGGTCGTGTGCGAGGTCGAGACGGCCAAGGCGGCCGTGGAGCTGCCGATTCCGTACGACGGGGTGGTGCACGAGCTGCGCTTTCCCGAGGGCACGACCGTCGACGTCGGCCAGGTGATCATCGCGGTGGACGTGGCGCCGGGCAGCGGTGACGCGGCCCCGGCTCCTGAGCCGGCCGCGCAGCCGGAACCGGAGCCCGAGGCTCCCAAGGGCCGTCAGCCCGTCCTGGTGGGGTACGGCGTCGCCGAGACCTCCACGAAGCGGCGCGCCCGCAAGGGGACCAAGACGGCTGTACCCGCAGCGGCGGCCGCGATCCAGGGCGAGATGAACGGCCACAGCGCCGTGGCCGTTCGGGAGAGCCGGCCGCTCGCCAAGCCGCCGGTGCGCAAGCTGGCCAAGGACCTGGGCATCGACCTGGCGACGGTCGTCCCGACCGGCGAGGGCGGCATCATCACCCGCGAGGACGTGCACGCGGCGGCCACGCCCGTACCGGCACAGGCCCCGGCGCCGGTCGCGGCGGAGGCCGCCCCCGCTCCCGAGGCGCCGGCCGTCGTCACCACGGTGGGCGCCCGCGAGACCCGCATCCCGGTCAAGGGTGTACGGAAGGCCATCGCCCAGGCGATGGTGGGCAGCGCCTTCACGGCTCCGCACGTCACCGAGTTCGTCACCGTCGATGTGACGCGCACGATGAAGCTGGTGGCGGAGCTCAAGGAAGACAAGGACATGGCGGGGGTCCGGGTCAACCCGCTCCTGATCATCGCCAAGGCGCTCCTCGTCGCGATCAGGCGCAACCCGGACGTCAACTCCGCCTGGGACGAGGCGAACCAGGAGATCGTGCGCAAGCACTACGTCAACCTGGGCATCGCCGCCGCCACCCCGCGCGGTCTGATCGTGCCGAACATCAAGGACGCGCACGACAAGACCCTGCCGGAGCTCGCGGCGGCGCTGGGCGAGCTGGTCTCCACGGCACGTGAGGGCAGGACGTCCCCCGCGGCCATGGCGGGCGGCACGGTGACGATCACCAACGTCGGTGTCTTCGGCGTCGACACGGGGACGCCGATCCTGAACCCGGGCGAGTCCGCGATCCTCGCGGTCGGTGCGATCAAGCTCCAGCCGTGGGTCCACAAGGGCAAGGTGAAGCCACGTCAGGTCACCACGCTGGCCCTCTCGTTCGACCACCGCCTGGTCGACGGCGAGCTCGGCTCCAAGGTCCTGGCGGATGTCGCCGCGATCCTGGAGCAGCCGAAGCGGCTCATCACCTGGGCGTAGGGGTTTTAGCGGTACGTGTACGAGGTGGGCCCGCGCGGAGTTCGCGCGGGCCCACCGGCGCGTCCGGCCCTTGCCGTACGGCGAGTTCGGCGAAGACGGTCTTGCCGACGGTGCGTGGCTCGACGCCCCAGTGGTCCGCGATCCGCGCGACGATCACGAGGCCCCGCCCGTAGCACTCGTCGGCCTCGGCCTCACGCAGGCCGGGCAGCCGCTCGCCGCGTGCATCGCTCACCGCGATACGGAGCGTGGTCGCGGTGAGCGTGAGGTGGACGCGGAAGAGGCGGCCCCGGATGGCGCCGTGCAGTAACGCGTTGGTCGCCAACTCGCTGACCAGCAAGGCCGCGTCGCCGGCCAGGCCCGGATGCCCCCACTCCCGAACGAGCCGCGCGGTGCGGCGCCGGGAGAAGGAGACGCTGCGGGCGGTGGGGGTGTAGTCGAGCCGGTCCTCTCGGAGAACGGGCTCGGGGGCGGGGATCTCCTGGGCTGGGGTCATGGATGCGTGCCTCCGTGGGGTGCGGGCGGTGGCGATGCCGCGCCTGCGGTGGGCCGGGGCCTGGTTCGGTTCCGGTGCGGGGCAGGGCGGTGCACTTCCGCCGGTTTCGGCTCCGCTGTGCGAGCGGTGGAACACCGACGGTAGCGGTGTGATTGCGTGTACAGCAATAAGTTCGGGCAGAAAGTTCTCTGCCCTAGTTGGTGTTCGAGGAGAATGAGTCCGAGACTTGGGCGACTCGGCGGAAGGATGCGACGTGGCAGGTAACAGCCCTGATCGGGGCCGGACGGTTTCGACTGTGCTCGGGCGCCGTCTCGGTGGGGAGTTGCTGCGCATGCGCGAGGGGCGCTCCCTGCGGCAATCGCACGCTGCGGAGGCGCTGACGGCGTCGGTTGCCAAGGTTGCGAAGATCGAGCGAGGCCTCGTACCGATACGGGACCCCGACATCAGGGCCTTGTGCCACCTGTACGGCGAGGTTGACGCCGATTTCATCGATAGGTTGCTGGCACTCGCCAAGACCGACCGCGAACGACGCAAGGCAAGTGGTTGGTGGAATCAGTACCCGGGACTTCAGTCTATGGCCGAGTACGTGGCTCTGGAGGACATCGCAACCAGCCTTCGCACCTGGCAAGTCGCCATCGTGCCCGGACTGTTGCAGACCCCGGACTACGCCAGAGCGCTCGCCGTGGGAAACGGGTCCTGGGAGGACCCCGACGAGATCGAACCCTTCGTCGAGTCCCGGATGGCGCGGCAGGCGCGGTTGAGTGGCGACCGACCGCTTGAGCTGCGGGTGGTGGTGCACGAAGGCGCCCTGCGTCAGTTGGTTGGCGGACGCGAGGTGATGAGGAAACAGCTCGGCAGGCTGCTGGACGTGGCGCGGCAGCCGAACGTGAAGCTTCAGGTGATGCCGTACATCGCGGGTGCTCACCCCGGCATGACAAGCGCCTTCACCATCGTGTCTTTCGCTGAACCAGGAGCGCTCGACGTGGTTCACATGGATACGACCTCGACCACTCTCTGGCTGGAGAGCGATACTGATGCCGAGCGCCACGGCAGCCTTTTCGACCGCATCTCGCGTCTGGGGCTTGCGCAACACACCTCGGTCAGACTCATCAACGCCATCCTCAGGGAGCTGTAAACCGCGTGCCCGGGTACAAGTTCGTCAAGTCCAGCTACAGCGGTGGCAACGCGGGCCAGGAGTGCGTCGAGGTCGCCCGCAACATCCCCCGCACCGTAGCCGTCCGTGACTCCAAGCGGCCCGACGGCCCCGTCATTGTGCTCGGCCCCGCCGCCTGGGACACCTTCCGGGCGGGGCTGGTGGGGTCGGACTGAACCGGAACGGCGAGCAACTCCCCAAAGGGGAGGCGTCGATATCGGTTCACCCTCTGCGATCGCACGGCACAGAAGCGTTGGCAAGGGCAATCCGCTGGCCAACGCACGAATCCTCACCGGGAATTGGACTGCGGAGGCTCGCTGTTAGGCTGATCCGATGGCATCGGTCAAGAAGTTCCAAGTCACCTTCGACTGCGCAGAACCCGGGCGCGTCGCTCGTTTTTGGTGCGAGGTGTTGGGGTACGTCGTAACGCTGCCTTCTGAGGGTCAGGATTCATGGGCTGTGTGCTCCGATCCCACGGGTGAGGGCCCGCGCATGTATTTCCAGCGCGTTCCCGAAGGCAAGGTCGCCAAGAACAGGGTGCACGTCGATGTGAGGGCCGGCACCGGGCTCGTGGGTGCGGAGCGGCTGGCCGTGCTTGAGGCCGAACGCGATCGGCTGGTGGCGCTCGGCGCGGTGTGCACGAACGTGCTGTATGCCGACGAGAACAACGAGTCGTGCATCAATATGCAGGACGTCGAGGGCAACGAGTTCTGTCTCGACTGAGCGCCCTCCGGGACGGCGAGGTGGGGAGCCGTCCTCGGACGGCAGGCCCCAGGGGCGTCCAGGAATTTCAGGGGGCCGGGGAGGCCCCGTGGCAGCGAGAGGGGGCCCGCGTGGTGCGAGCCCCCTCTGTGCGTGCGTTGCCGGGCCGGACTACTTCTTGAAGGAGTAGTCCATGATCTTCTTCATGTCCGCGGAACGGGTGGTAGCGCTCGTGGAGGACAGAACGGTGCCGATGACCGTCTTGCCGTTGCGGGTCGCGGCGAAGACCAGGCAGTACTTGGCCGTCGGGCCGGAACCGGTCTTCACGCCGATGGCGCCGCTGTAGCTGCTGAGCATCGCGTTGGTGTTGGACCACGACATGTAGCGGTAGCCACCGCTCTTCGTGGTGACCTTCTGCTTGGTCGACTTGGTCTTCACGACCGTGCGGAACGTGGAGTTCTTCATCGCGCTGCTGGCGATCTTCGTCAGGTCGCGCGGCGTCGAGTAGTTCGAGCCGTTCCCTATGCCGTCGAACGAGTCGAAGTGGGTGTTCTTCAGCCCGAGGGACTTGGCCTGGGCGTTCATCTTGCCGACGAACGACTTCACGCGGGCCGCGCGGGTGGTGCCGGAGCCGAACTTGTCGGCCAGCGCGTACGCGGCGTCGCAGCCGGACGGCAGCATCAGGCCGTACAGCAGCTGGCGGACGGTGACCTTGTCGCCCACGATCAGGCGGGCCGACGAGGCCCCCTTGGAGACGATGTAGTCGCTGTACGCCTTCTGGATCGTGACCTTGGAATCCAGGTTGAGATTCTTCTGGGACAGGACGACCTTGGCGGTCATGATCTTGGTGGTGGATCCGGTGGAGCGACGGGTGTCCGCGGCCTTGGTGAACAGGGTCTTCGCGGTGCCGTTGTTCATCACGTAACCGCCCTTGGCGGTGATCGTGGGGGTGGGCGGCGTGGCGGCCTGCGCCGTGGAGGCGAACACGCTGCCCGCGATGACGGCACCCGCGGTGAGGGCCACGGTGGCAGTGGCCGAAACGCGGTTTATGCCCTTAATGCCAATTTTCAACTTGAACGCTCCAAATGCCCCTGGAATGCGGCCACATGAGGGTGCCGCTCGGTGGTGAGACTCATGAGGCCGGGGGAAGGATGTGCTGATTCCTGAGGCAATTTCGGAGCTAAGGCCGACCGGCAAATGGGGGGTGGGAGAAGGAGCGGGGCTGGGTGCGTGCAGCTGCAAGGCGGAGGAGGAAAACAACGCGAATGGGGTCTCCCCTGCTCGAGCGAAGCCGAGAGCTTGGGGAAGTTGATGACCGACGACAGCGCTGGAGGGGCCCCTGGCCCTTAAGGCCTTGGGGGAGTGTGTGCCCAGCCCCGCGACGCCGCCCCCCCATATGCCGGTCGGCCTGAGGGTGGTTCCGGGTCACGGGGCGGCGCACATCCCGAACCTGTCCGGATCCCGGACGGGTTTCATCATGCACACATGTTGTATCTATGCTGTGTACATGCCTGCCGCACCCCCAGCCGTGAAGCCCCCTGCGAAGTCCGCTGCGCAGTCGACCGTGAAGTCTTCCGTCAAGCAGCCCCCCGCCGCCGAGCGCGTCTACGCCCATATCAAGGAGGCGGTCCTGGGCCGCCGCTACGAAGGCGGCACGCTCCTCACCGAAGGTGATCTCGCGGAGGCCGTCGGTGTCTCCCGTACGCCCGTGCGTGAAGCGCTGCTGCGGCTGGAGGTCGAGGGGCTGATCAAGCTGTATCCGAAGAAGGGTGCCCTTGTTCTCGCCGTCTCCGCGCAGGAGATCGCGGATGTGGTGGAGACCCGGCTGCTCGTCGAGGAGTTCGCGGCCCGCAAGGCCGTTCCCGCCTCCGCGCAGTTGATCGGACGGCTCGAGGAACTTCTTGAGGAGCAGCGGCAGTTGGCCGAGGCCGGGGACCTGGCCGCCGTGTCCGTGAAGGACCGCTGCTTCCACGCAGAGATCGTGCGCAACGCGGGCAACGACATTCTCTCGCGCCTCTACGACCAGCTGCGCGACCGGCAGTTGCGGATGGGCGTCGCCGTGATGGAGGCGCACCCGGGCAGGATCGCCGCCAACATCACCGAGCACGGTGAGCTGCTGGAAGCGATCAGGTCCGGTGACGCGGACGGTGCCGCACAGGTCGTGCGGCGTCATGTCAGCCGGGTCAAGGTGCTGGTCAGAGGTGAGGACCGGTGAGTTCTGCCGCCGCTCCCACCCTGTCCCTGCCCGGAGATCCACCCGGCGGCCGGCGTGCCGCGTGGGTCTGGGGCATCGGTGTCGCCGTCTACTTCGTCGCCATCATCTTCCGTACCAGCCTGGGTGTTGCCGGACTGGACGCCGCCGACCGGTTCCACGTCAACGCCTCCGCGCTCTCCACGTTCTCCATCCTTCAGCTGCTCGTCTACGCGGGCATGCAGATACCCGTCGGCCTGATGGTCGACCGGCTCGGCACCAAGAAGGTCCTCACCCTCGGGGCCGTTCTGTTCACCCTGGGGCAGCTCGGTTTCGCACTCTCCCCCTCGTACGGCATGGCGCTGGCGTCCAGGGCGCTGCTCGGCTGCGGCGACGCGATGACCTTCATCAGCGTGCTGCGGCTCGGTGCCCGCTGGTTCCCGGCCCGGCGCGGTCCGCTGATCGGGCAGGTCGCCGCGCTCTTCGGGATGGCGGGCAACCTCGTCTCGACGCTCTTCATCGCGAGGGCCCTGCACGGATTCGGCTGGACCACCACCTTCCTGGGCAGCTCCGCCGCCGGGGTTCTCGTCCTCGTGCTTCTCCTGCTGTTCCTGAAGGACCACCCCGAGGGCCACGAGCCGCCGCCCGTCGAGCACGCGGGCGCCGCCTACGTACGCAAGCAGATTGCCGCCTCCTGGCGAGAGCCCGGCACCCGGCTCGGTATGTGGGTGCACTTCACCACGCAGTTCCCGGCCATGGTGTTCCTGCTGCTGTGGGGGCTGCCGTTCCTGGTGGAGGCGCAGGGGCTGAGCCGGTCCACCGCCGGTGAGCTGCTGACCCTGGTGGTGCTCTCCAACATGGCGTTCGGGCTGGTCTACGGGCAGATCATCGCCCGCCACCACGCGGCCCGCGCCCCGCTGGCCCTCGGGACGGTCACCGTGACGGCCCTGCTCTGGGCGTCGACCATCTTCTACCCGGGCGACCGTGCGCCGATGTGGCTGCTGATCGTCCTGTGCGTGGTGCTCGGAGCGTGCGGTCCCGCCTCGATGATCGGCTTCGACTTCGCACGGCCCGCCAACCCGCCGGAGCGCCAGGGCACCGCCTCGGGCATCGTGAACATGGGCGGCTTCATCGCTTCGATGACCACGCTGTTCGCCGTCGGCGTGCTTCTGGACGCGACCGGCGACAACTACCGGATCGCGTTCGCCTCGGTCTTCGTACTGGAGGCGCTCGGGGTCGTACAGATTCTGCGGCTGCACTCCCGGGCCACGCACCGCGAGCGGGACCACCATGTGATCAGCCGCGTGGAAGCCGTACACGTACCCGCGTAACGCGCCTGTCGCGCCCTGATCGGCGGCGCGCCCGTCCACGCACGACGGGCGCCGCCGACCACGGTGGCGCGGCGCCGTGGCGCTACGGCGTCACGGCGAAGTTCTGCAGGATCGCCTCCGCCAGATCCTGGTCGCCCTCGACCTTGATCCGGTCCGCGACCGCGCCCGCCCGCACCCGCCCGCAGGCGAGGCGGAAGTACGTCTCCCAGTCCAGCGCCAGCGTCACCGCGGGCCCGAGCGACGGCGAACCGTCCACCGAACCACGGCCCTCCGCATCGACCCTGACCGTGCGCAGGAACTCCATCGGCCCGTGCACATCGAGCACGACCGCCGAATTGGCGGGTGCACCCGCGTCCTTGGCGACCACCTTCGGCAGCGCGGCGAGCAGGGTGTCCCGGACGACAGAAGCGCCGGGGGAGTCCAGATTGCCGGGCTGCCCCAGCGTCGCCCGTAGATCCTGCTCATGCACCCAGACGTCGAAGGCCCGCATCCGCAGTGCCAGTTCGAGGGTCTGCTCGGCGCCGAGCGGCGCCCGGACCATGGTCTCGGGGTCACGGGTCTCGTTGCGCAGCTGACGTGCGCGGCGAATGATCGTGTACTCCAGCTCGGAGGTCATCTCCGGCGCGGTGTGGTGGCGCCGCACATCGACCTGCATCTCCATGTAGCGGGCGAAGTCGTTCTGTACATGGTAGAGATCGCGCGGCAGCGTGTGGATCGGACGCGGATCGCCGAGCTGCTCGCACTCCATGCCGATGACGTGCGAGACGATGTCACGCACCGACCAGGCGGGGCACGGCGTACGGCGGTTCCACTCTCCCTCGGCGAGCGGCTTCACCAGCTCGGCTATCGACTCGATGGAGTGGGTCCAGGCATCGGCGTAGGTCTGGAGGCTGGGATGGACGGTCACGGGACCCCTCGTGCGGTTCTGCGGTGCATGGGCTGGAGTGCTGGGCGCGGGCGGTGGGCTGCGTGGGAGGTTCGTTCGCTAAGTTACGCTGCGAGCAGGCACCCCGGCAGTGCTTTCGTGTGACGATCGTAGGCCTGTGTTGACGGCTCGAATGCCAGGACGGTGGTAGTGTGCGCGCCTCCCTCATCCAGATCGCAGTAGACCCGGACGAATCCGTCAATTCCCGTAGGCAACGCGTGGCTTCGCTGATCGCGGCCCAGCGCGGTGCGGATCTGGTGGTTCTTCCCGAACTCTGGCCGGTCGGCGCGTTCGCGTACACCGCCTTCGCGGACGAGGCCGAGCCGCTCCAGGGGCCCACCCACGACATCATGGCGAAGGCCGCAGCCGACGCCGGAGTCTGGCTGCACGCGGGCTCCTTCGTCGAGCGCGCGGCCGACGGCACCCTCTACAACACCGCGCTCGTCTTCACGCCCGAGGGCGAGCGGGCCGCCGCGTACCGCAAGATCCACCGCTTCGGCTTCGACAAGGGCGAGGCGGTCATGATGGGAGCCGGCGAGGAGCTGGTCACGGTCACCCTGCCGCAGACCACCTTGGGCCTCGCCACCTGCTATGACCTGCGCTTCCCGGAAATGTTCCGCGGTCTGGTCGACGCGGGCGCCGAGACGCTGATCGTCGCCGCGGGCTGGCCGGAGCGCCGTCGCGCCCACTGGACGCTGCTGGCCCAGGCCCGCGCCGTCGAGAACCAGTCGTACGTCCTGGCCGTCGGCACCGCGGGCACCCACGCCGGAATCCAGCAGGCCGGACACAGCATCGTCGTCGACCCCTGGGGCGAGGTGCTTGCCGAGGCGGGCGCGGACGAGGAGGTGCTCACCGTGGAGTTCGACCCGTCGAAGGTCGCCGCCACGCGCGAGCAGTTCCCGGCGCTCAAGGACCGGCGGCTGGGGCTGGCGCCGCCCGAGACGGGCGAGTAGGCACGTTTCACGTGAAACCGGGTTCGATGTCATCGCCGGACCCACCCGCTGATCGTTTTGTCCTCAAGTGCCGGACGGGCTTGGTTTTCGAGCCCGTCAGTCCTCGTGCTCCTTGTCCGCGAGCACGAGGACGCACACCGATACGGCGATGAGCAGTGCCGCGTCGGCGTCCTCCCGTACGACATCGATCCCGTACGTGTCCCGGACGGTCAGCCAGCGCCGTGAGATCTGGGCCAGCAGTTCCCCGTCGTAGTCGATGGCGAACTCGCGGTCCAGGATCTTGCCGCTGACATCGAGCTCGGTGCCGTCCACCAGCGTCACCCGGTAGTGGTTGCGCAGCAGCGACAGCCGCTTGCGCTTGATCGTGGCGAGCTGTTCGCCGTCGCGCTCGATGAGCATCGTGTCGCGCAGGCTGAGCAGCTTCTGCCGGATCTCGACCAGGACCCGGCCCTGTGCGTCCTTCAGCTCGAAGGTGTCACGCACCCGCATGGCCTTGCCGTCCACGAGGAACACCTTGCGGCCGTCCGCGTCCTCGATCCAGTAGTCGTCACCGACAGCGAAGAGCCGTTCACGCACCAGGAATCTCATGGCTCACAGGTTCCCCCAAGACCCTCCGGAATGCGTGGGGGCCACGGTGATGTTGACTGTCGACATGGCAACACGTGCGCGCGTCAGGGCCCCCGAGCTGGTCGGCAAGGGCGGCTGGCTCAATACCGGCGACCAGCAGTACACCCTCGCTGACCTGCGAGGGCGCGTCGTCATTCTGGATTTTTGGACGTTCTGCTGTGTGAACTGTCTGCATGTCCTCGATGAGCTGCGCGAGCTGGAGGAGAAGCACCGCGACACCGTCGTGATCATCGGTGTGCACTCGCCGAAGTTCGTCCACGAGGCCGAGCACCAGGCCGTTGTCGACGCCGTCGAGCGGTACGAGGTCCACCACCCGGTCCTCGACGACCCGGAACTGGCGACCTGGAAGCAGTACGCCGTACGGGCCTGGCCCACGCTCGTCGTCATCGACCCCGAGGGTTACATCGTCGCCCAGCACGCGGGCGAGGGCCATGCGCACGCTATCGCGAAGCTGGTCGAGGAGCTGGAGGCCGAGCACGGCGCGAAGGGCACGCTGCGCCGAGGCGACGGCCCCTACGTCGCGCCCGAGCCGGTCGCCACGCATCTGCGTTTCCCGGGCAAGGCCCTGCTCCTGCCCGACGGCGGGTTCCTCGTCTCCGACACCACCCGCCACCGCCTGGTCGAGATCGAACGTGGCGGTGAAACGGTCAGCCGTCACGTCGGTACGGGGGACAGGGGGTTCGCCGACGGCGGGCCCGAGGAGGTCCGGTTCTCCGAGCCGCAGGGGCTGGCCGTGCTGCCCGACGGCCGGATCGCGGTCGCCGACACCGTCAACCACGCCATCCGCGCCCTCGACCTCAGCACCGGGATGACGACGACCCTCGCCGGTACCGGCCGCCAGTGGTGGCAGGGTTCGCCGACGACCGGCCCGGCCCGCGAAGTCGATCTCTCCTCCCCCTGGGACGTCGCCTGGTTCGCGGACCGGCTGTGGATCGCCATGGCGGGCGTGCACCAGCTGTGGACGTACGACCCCGCGACGGAGACCGTGCAGGTCGCGGCGGGCACGACCAATGAGGGCCTGGTCGACGGGCCGGCCGACGAGGCCTGGTTCGCCCAGCCATCGGGGCTCGCCACGTCGGCCGACGGGGAGCGACTGTGGGTCGCCGACTCGGAGACGTCCGCCCTGCGGTACGTCGAGCGCGACGGCACCGGCTTTGCCGTCCGTACGGCCGTCGGCACCGGCCTCTTCGACTTCGGACACCGCGACGGTGCCGCAGATCAGGCCCTGTTCCAGCATCCGCTGGGCGTGACCGCGCTGCCCGACGGGTCCGTCGCCGTGTGCGACACGTACAACCACGCGCTGCGGCGCTACGACCCCGCGAGCGGTGAGGTCACCACCCTGGCCACGGATCTGCGCGAGCCCAGCGACGCCGTGCTGGCCGACGGCGATCTCGTCGTCGTCGAGTCCGCCCGGCACCGGCTGACCCGGCTGCGGCTCCCGGAGGAGGCCGTACGCGTCGCCGGCCAGGCACACCACACGCAGCGCGCGGCCACCGAGATCACCCCGGGCACGCTCCGGCTCGATGTGGTCTTCCAGGCGCCCGCCGGGCAGAAGCTGGACACCCGGTACGGTCCCTCGACCCGCCTGCTGGTCTCGTCGACCCCGCCCGAGCTGCTGGCGGAGGGCTCAGGTCCGGGCACCGATCTCTTCCGCGACCTGGTGCTGGCCGACGGTGTCACCGAGGGGGTCCTGCACGTGTCCGCGATGGCGGCGTCCTGCGACGACGACCCGGCGAACGAGTACCCGGCCTGCCATGTCCACCAACAGGACTGGGGCGTCCCCGTCCGCGTGACCGCGGAAGGAACGCCCCGGCTGCCGCTGGTGCTGGCAGGGATGGACGAGCAGGCCTGACGGCGCGCGGAGCCCCGGACACGGAGGGCCTTCTGCGCCGGGTGAGGTGTGTGCGGCGGGGTAGGGGCCACGTCCCGCGGGGCTCGTCGTACGGCCCGGCTCAGAGCCTGTCGGGTGACCTCCGACCGGGCGGCCACGCCCTGGCACGCACGCTTCCCGCGTTGTCGTCAGTCACCGACTCCCCCATAGCCGAAGGCATGGGGGGACCCCCTTCGCGTCGACTCCCTCCTCCGCCTTGGAATCGCACGCACCAGACCGCGTCCGCTATCCGATCGGAGATCACCCGACAGGCTCTCAGCGGGTCAGGAGGTGCCCGCCTGCTTCATGGAGCTCACGGCTTCGGCGACCGTGCTCCGGTACAGGCCGAGCTTCGGGTCGCGCACCTTCACATCGGGGCCGAGCTCGAAGTTCTGCGTCTCCGCGTTGGGCATGTGGTCGCCGTCGGCGAGCACGTTCATCTCGTCGATCCAGGTCAGGCCGTTCGCACCGCTCGGGTTGAGGTCGATCACGGCGATGGCGGCCGTCTTGGGCTTGACCGGGTACGCGGGTGCGCCGCCCAGGCCGCCGGGAACGGTCGGCTGGATGTCGGAGCTGTGGTCCGAGGCCTTCGCGGCGC
The DNA here is from genome assembly GCF_044741025.1 of Streptomyces sp. NPDC088246. Lineage (NCBI taxonomy): Bacteria > Bacillati > Actinomycetota > Actinomycetes > Kitasatosporales > Streptomycetaceae > Streptomyces > Streptomyces sp. NPDC088246. Next base: position 106,093 of record NZ_JBIURV010000011.1, on the reverse strand, counting down.
CCAGGCTGACCCGCGGGAAGTAGCTCAGGCCGCAGGAGTTCGCGCCGACGTTGTTGACCTCGATCACCTGCTGGGTGGCCGAGCCCTCACGGGGGTACACGCGCACCGACAGGTCCCCGCTCTTGCACGGGTGCTTGTAGGCGTAGCTGTCGCTGGTGTCGCCGCCCGTCTTGGCGCTGCCGTTGGACGTGCCGGTCTTAGAGGTGCCCGTCTTCGTGGCTCCGGTGTTCTGCCCGGCACCGCCGGTCTTCGCGGTGCCCGTGGTCGTCGCGTCGGTGGCGTCCGTCGAGGCGGCAGCCGCTGCGGCGTCGCTCGCCGGGCCGGCGGACTTCGTGCCGGAATCGTCGCCGCCGCAGGCGGTGAGGGCCAGGGCGAGCACAGCGGTGGTCGCGGCGGCAAGGACGGTGGTGCGGTTGCGGAGCGTACTCATGGAAATTCCCCCGAGTGTGACGGTGAGGCGAACGCCGGGTCATCTGGCGAGCGCCTCTGACCTGCTGACATTCATGAGTCTGGGGTCCGCCGCTCATGTTCTGCTGCCGTCCCGCTAACGTCCGGCTGACGCCCCCGCCCCTCACTCTCACGTCGCTGCGCGGGGGGCGCGGCTCACCCTTCGTCGGCGAGCCGCCGGACCGCCTGTTCGTACCGCTCGCGGTACTCCGACCCCGCCGTCACCCGCAGCAACGCTTCGAGGGCCCGTACTGCTCCCTCGTCGTAATCGGCGCGCTCCGCCTCCTCGGCCGCCCGGTCCAGCAGCCGGATGCCTTCGCTCTCCTCGCCGAGCGCCAGACGGGCCTCGCCGCTGGTGGTCAGCAGCAGAACCCGGCGTGTGACCTCCTCGTGCTCGGGCCCGAGGTCGAGCGCCGTCCGGGCGGAGTGCAGGGCGTCCTGCGGGCGGCCGGCGGTGAGCTGCATCCGGGCGAGGTGCTGCAGGGCGAGCATCTCGGTGTGCGCGTCGGATTCCTCGCGGGCCAGGCCGACGGCCCGTTCGCAGCCCTCCAGCGCCAGGTCGAGCCCGCCCTGTTCGGCGTGTACGACGGCCAGGTTGATCAGCGCGGTCGCCTCGCCGAGCCGGTCACCGGCCTGCCGGGCGAGGCCGGGCGAGCGTTCCAGCAGGGTGACGGCCTCGGCGGTCCTGCCCTCCGCGGTCAGCACCCAGCCCAGCAGATTGATCACCCGCGACTCGGCGTACGGATCGCTCTCGGTGCGGGCGGAGTCCAGCGCCAGTTCCAGCAGCGGGGCCCAGTTGTCCCGTACCCGCCACACCACCTGCGGCCACTGGAGCAGGATGATCCGCCAGGCCCGGTCGTCGAGCCCGGCGGCCCGGGCCGCGACGGCGGCCAGGGCCAGGTCGTCGCGTTCGGTGGCCAGCCAGCGCATCGCCGCCGCCCGGTCGGTGAAATCTCTTGTAGCGGCGGGGCGGTGGTGGTCGTCCGGCAGGACGAAGCAGGGCTCGCCGCCGGGTTCGGCCGTGTCGGCGGCGGCGAGCGCGGTGGCGATGTAGTGGTCGAGGACACCGACGAGGGCCTCGGACCCGGACGCGGGGTCCAGACCGCGGGCGTAGAGGCGTACCAGATCGTGCAGCACCCAGCGCCCGGGCGCCGTCTCGGTGACGAGGTGGGCGGTGGCCAGCCGTTCCAGCGCCGCTGCCGCGACGACCGGGTCCGTACCGGCGAGTGCGGCGGCCGTGTACGGGTCGAAATGGCTGCCGGGGTGGTGGCCGAGCCGGGCGAACTGGTGGACGGCGTCCGGCGGCAGCTGCTGCACGGTCAGCCGCAGCGCGGCCGAGACACCGGTGTCGTCCACGTCGAGGTACGTCAGCCGGCTGCGCTCGTCGGCCAGTTCGTCGGCCAGTCCTGCCAGCGTCCACTGCGGACGCCCCGCCAGCCGGGCAGCGGTGACCCGCAGGGCGAGCGGCAGGCCTCCGCAGAGCCCGGCGAGCCGGCGGGCCGCCACCGGTTCGGCGAAAACCCGTTCCTCGCCGAGGACACCGGCCAGCAGGGCCGTGCTGTCCTGCGGTTCGAGTATGTCGAGCGGAACGGGACGGGCCGCGTCCGAGGCGATGAGGCCTTCCAGCCGGTACCGGCTGGTGACCAGCGTGACGCAGTCGGTACCGCCCGGCAGCAGTGGCCTGACCGTCGCGGAGTCGCGGGCGTTGTCGAGGACGACGAGCAGCCGGCGCCGGTCGGTCAGGGAACGGAAGAGCGCCGCTGCGGCGGGGACGGACTCGGGGACGCGGCGCGGCGCGACGCCGAGCGACAGCAGGAACTCACGCAGCACCTCGATGAGCGCGGGCTCACCGGTGTCACTGAATCCGCGCAGATCGGCGAAGAGCCGTCCGTCCGGGAAGGCGGCGGGGTTGCGGTGCGCCCACTGGACGGCCAGCGCGGTCTTTCCCACGCCGGCCGGTCCGGTGACCAGGCAGACGGGCGCCTCGCCGGCCGCGGCCCGGGTGAGCGCGGCCAGTTCGGCGCCCCGCCCGTGGAAGCCGCGGGGTGCACGGGGCAGCAGATCGGTGGGGTGCGGCTCGCCGACGAGGGGCGGCGGGGGGAGCGGACGGGGAGACGGCAGGCGGCCGGGGGCGGAGTCCGCACCGGCTCCCGCCCCGTCCCCCGTGCCGCTGATCAAGTGGCACGGTCGGTCGGCCGGTTCGGCCCCCGTATCCGGCCCGGCCCGACGCTCGGCCACCGGACGGGCCACGGACACAGCCCCGCTGCCGTTGGCGATGCCCGTGCCGTTGCCGTGACCGCTCCCGCCGCCCGCGCCACTGCCGATGCGTGGCCGGACCGGACCGCGCAGCGGCGCTGCCGGGCCGTCGGCCGTGTTCCGTCGGGCTTCCGGTGCGGTGTCCCGTCCGGCGTCCGGCCCGGGGTCGCCGCGCAGGATCAGCGCGTACGCGTCGGCGAGCTCGTGCCCCGGATCGACCCCCAGCTCATCGGCGAGCAGCCGCCTCGTGCGGTGGAACCAGTCCAGTGCCTCCGACTGACGACCCGCCCGGTACAGCGCCGTCATCAAGGCCGCCGCCAGCGACTCCCGCATAGGATGCGCAACCGCTTCCGCCCGTAGCACCGAAGCCGCCCGGCTGTGCTCCCCCAACACCGTATAGGCGAGCGCCAGTTGCTCGACCGTCGCCAGTCGTGACTCCTCCAGCGAGTGCGCGGCCGCCTGGAGCGGCGGACCGGCGAACGCGCCGTTGAGCGCCGGTCCCTGCCACAGTGACAGGGCATCCTTGAGCATCAGTACGGAGTCGGCGGGGCTGCGCTGCTCCCGCGCCAGCATCAGCAGTTCCTCGAACCTCTGGGAGTCCAGCAGGGTTTCCGGTACCCGCAGCAGATACGCGTCGCCGAGGGTGACCAGCTCCACCCCGTACGCCTCCGCGTCCGCGCCCACCAGGAGCGCGCGCAGCCGGGACACATGCCCCTGGATGACGCCACGGGCGTGCAGCGGCGGTGTGTCGTCCCACAGGCAGTCCGTCAACCGGGCGATGGAGACCGGTGTGTTGGCGGACAGCAGGAGCGCGGCGAGCAGGCTGCGGCGTTTGGCGGGGCCGAGTGGCAGCGGCCCGGTGAGTGTGTCGACGGAGACGGTGCCGAGCAACCGGAACTCCACGAGTGTCTCCCCTTCCGGGCGGGATGCGCCCGAGGTGGGGCTCGGGACAAGTCCCAGAATATCGGGGGTTCCGAGGGGCCGACGACGGGTCACGCCCGGTCGGCGGGGCGCGAGCTGACCGGCGCCGTGGGTCAGGGGTGGCGGCGCTCGTCCCCGGACACGACAGTGGTGCTGGGCGGCACGACCATCCGGCGACGCCGCGCGGTGCTCGCGTGGACGAAGACCCCGATGATGCCGACGGTCATCATGATCCAGCCGGCCAGGCCGACGTTGACGGTGTCCATCTTCCCGTCGGTGGCGAAGGCCGGTATCGCCCCGGCACCGATGAGGATGACGCACCCTCCGAGTCCCATGAATCCCGCCGCCTCGACGGCCCGGTGGTTCCGGGCCGGTGTACGGATCGCGTACCCGGCCCGGCAACGACCATGCCCGGGGCTGCGGTCGGGGCGGGGGAGACTCAGCCGGCCAGGAACGCCGTCATCGCGTTGGCCAGCAGATACGGGTCGTCCGCGCCGCACAGTTCACGGGCGCTGTGCATGGACAGGATCGCGACGCCGACGTCCACGGTCTGAATGCCGTGCCGGGCGGCGGTGATCGGGCCGATCGTGGTGCCGCACGGCATCGAGTTGTTGGAGACGAACGTCTGCCACGGCACGTCCGCCTTCTGGCACGCGGCCGCGAAAACGGCCCGGCCGCTGCCGTCGGTCGCGTACCGCATATTGACGTTGACCTTGAGGATCGGTCCGCCGTTGACCACCGGGTGGTGGGTCGGGTCGTGGCGCTCGGCGTAGTTGGGGTGGATCGCGTGACCGGTGTCCGAGGAGAGACAGACGGTCCCGGCGAAGGCGCGGGCACGGTCCTCGTACGTACCGCCGCGGGCGAACACCGAGCGTTCCAGGACCGTGCCGAGCAGCGGTCCGTCGGCGCCGGTGTCGGACTGCGAGCCGTTCTCCTCGTGGTCGAAGGCGGCCATGACCGGGATGTACGGAAGTTCGGCGTCCGGCTGCCCGGCGACGGCGGCGAGCGCGGCGGTCGCGGAGTGCACGGAGAGCAGGTTGTCCATCCTGGGCCCGGCCAGCAGCTCACGGTCCCGGCCCAGGTAGGCGGGCGGCTCGACGGGGTGCGGCATCAGGTCCCAGCCGGTCACGTCCTCGGCGTCGACGCCCGACTCCTCGGCGACGAAGCGGATCAGGTCGCCCTCCTCGACGTCCCCGAGCCCCCAGATCGGCTGCATGTGCTTCTGCCGGTCGAGCTTCAGGCCGTCGGGGTTGGCGGAACGGTCCAGATGCACGGCCAGTTGCGGTACGCGCAGGAGCGGCCGGTCGATGTTCACCAGCCGGTGCGTGCCGTCGCGCAGCGAGATCCGGCCGGCGAGACCGAGGTCCCGGTCGAGCCAGGTGTTGAGGAGCGTCCCGCCGTAGATCTCCACGGCGATCTGCCGCCAGCCGTACGCCCCGGTGTCGGGCAGCGGCTTGACCCGCAGATTCGGCGAGTCGGTGTGCGCCCCGACGATCCGGTACGGAGTGTGCGCCGCGGCGCCCTCCGGCACGTACCAGGCCACGATCGCACCGCCGCGCAGGACGTACTTCCCCCCGCTGGTGCCGTCCCAGGCCGCGGTCTCCTCGACCTGTCGGAATCCGGCCTTCTCCAGCCGCTCGGCCGCGGTGGCCACGGCGTGGTACGGGGAGGGGGAGGCCATCAGGAAGGCCATCAGATCGTCGGTGTGACCGCGGTCGAAGCGGAGGGAGGAACTCATGTTCTTCACTGTAACGAGGCCGGACCGGGAGGTTTCACCGTCGTCCCGCGGCCGGCGCCCGCTCAATGTCCGGGGAGTGTCGCGGGGGGCTTCTCGCCGTTCCGGGCCACCAGGACTACAGCTTGTCGGTGGCGGTCAGGTCGATGTCGTACGGGGCGGAGAGCTTCAGCCGGTCGTGGTGGACGCCGGTGGAGACGTATGTCTTGTCGACCGGGTCGAGTGTGTATGTCCGGACCACGGGCCGGTCGTTCTCGCCGGCCATTTCGACGAGCCAGAAGTGCTCGATGCCTGCGCCCGCGTACTTGTGCGGCTTGGTGTCGCGGTCGCGGTGTAGCCGTCCGGCGGCGGGACCGGCCACTTGGAGGCGTCGCGCCGCGGCTGCAACGCTTCGGGCAGTGCCTCGCCGGTGATGGTTCCTCCCACGGGCGGGATTCTCGCCCGTGCACTCGGCGTACCCAGCTGATACGACAGCACCGCCACCCGAAAGCGTGTCCGGGTGACGGTGCGTGTTCACGATCTCGGGCGGAGAAGGCCTAGAACGCGGCCTCGTCCAGCTCCATCAGCGAGTTGTCGACGGACTCGGCGAGTGCGCGCTCGGCGGAGACGCCCGGCAGGATGTTCGCGGCGAAGAACTTCGCGGCGGCGATCTTGCCCTGGTAGAAGGCGACATCCTTCGCGGAGGCGGCCGGCAGCTTCTCGGCCGCCACGGCCGCGCCCTTCAGCAGCAGGTAGCCGACGACGACATCGCCGGAGGCCATCAGCAGGCGGGTGGTGTTGAGGCCCACCTTGTAGATGTTCTTGACGTCCTCGCCGGTCGCCGTGAGGTCGGTGATCATCGTGCCGACGATCGCCTCCAGGTCCACGGCCGCCTTGGCGAGCGAGTCCAGCGCACCGGACAGTTCCTCGTTGCCCTGGGCACCCGCGAGGAACTTCTTGATCTCCTCGGAGAGGGCATTGAGCGAGGCACCCTGGTCGCGGACGATCTTCCGGAAGAAGAAGTCCTGGCCCTGGATCGCCGTCGTGCCCTCGTACAGCGTGTCGATCTTGGCGTCACGGATGTACTGCTCGATCGGGTACTCCTGGAGGTACCCGGAGCCGCCGAACGTCTGGAGCGACTGCGCCAGCTGCTCGTACGACTTCTCGGAGCCGTAGCCCTTCACGATCGGGAGCAGCAGGTCGTTGAGGCCGTGCAGCGCCTTCGCGTCCTCGCCCGCGGCCTCCTTCTCCTGGATCGCGTCCTGGACGGAGGCGGTGTACAGCACGAGGGAGCGCATGCCCTCCGCGTACGCCTTCTGCGTCATGAGCGCGCGGCGCACATCGGGGTGGTGCGTGATGGTGACCTTGGGGGCGGCCTTGTCCATGAACTGCGACAGGTCCGTGCCCTGGACGCGCTCCTTGGCGTACTCCAGCGCGTTCAGGTAGCCGGTCGACAGGGTCGCGATGGCCTTCGTGCCGACCATCATGCGGGCGAACTCGATGATGCGGAACATCTGGCGGATGCCGTCGTGCTTGTCACCGATCAGCCAGCCCTTGGCAGGGTGCTGGTCGCCGAACGTCATTTCGCAGGTGTTGGAGGCCTTGAGGCCCATCTTGTGCTCGACGTTCGTCGCGTACACGCCGTTGCGCTCGCCCAGCTCGCCGGTGGTCCAGTCGAAGTGGAACTTCGGGACCATGAAGAGCGAGAGGCCCTTCGTGCCCGGACCTGCGCCCTCGGGGCGGGCCAGCACGTAGTGGATGATGTTCTCGGACATGTCGTGCTCGCCCGAGGTGATGAAGCGCTTCACACCCTCGATGTGCCAGGAGCCGTCCTCCTGCTCGACGGCCTTCGTGCGGCCCGCGCCGACGTCCGAACCGGCGTCCGGCTCGGTCAGCACCATCGTCGAGCCCCACTGCTTCTCGACGGCGATCTCGGCGATCTTCTTCTGCGCCTCGTTGCCCTCGTCGAAGAGGATGCCGGCGAACGCCGGGCCCGAGGAGTACATCCAGACGGCCGGGTTCGATCCGAGCAGCAGCTCCGCGTAGGACCAGATCAGGGAGCGCGGGGAGGTGGTGCCGCCGATCTCCTCGGGCAGGCCCAGACGCCAGTACTCGGAGTCCATGAACGCCTGGTACGACTTCTTGAAACTCTCCGGTACCGGCGCGGTGTTGGTCTCCGGGTCGAAGACCGGCGGGTTGCGGTCGGCGTCGGCGAAGGATTCGGCCAGCTCGTTCTCCGCGAGGCGGGCGACCTCGTCGAGGATGCTCTTCGCCGTCTCGACGTCCATCTCGGCGAACGGGCCGGTGCCGTACGTCTTGTCGCGCCCGAGCACCTCGAAGAGGTTGAACTCGATGTCGCGGAGATTCGACTTGTAGTGCCCCATGGGAAGGCTCCGTAATCAATAGCAGTGGCATGCAGCACCCCGGGAAGGGGTGTGGGCCGGGCGGGCGACGAGCTGGCGGTGCGTATATCAGCTGACCTCTCCGATGATGCTACCCGCCAGTAATAAGACGCAACCCCTCAAGGTCCTGATGTGTCCGATTACTCTTTGCGGTATGTACGGCTACGACCAGAACCCGGGCGCACAGCAGCAGATGGGTGGCGGCTACGGCGAGCAGCCGCTGTATCCCGAGCCTTCGCCGCCGTCCCTGGGGGATGCGGTACGGGCCTTCACCACCGGCTCGCTGTCCGCCGAGGACTTCCAGCAGATCTTCGCGACGTCGAAGGTCTACTGCCCGCGCGGTGACAACCCCGGATTCCTCGCGCTGCACAACACTCAGCAGCCGGTGATCCCGATGTTCACCACGCTCAAGGAGTTGCGGCTGTACGCGGGCAAGGAGTCCAAGTACTTCGTGATCACCGGGGCCGAGGTGATCGACCTGCTGCCGACCGGCTACGGCTTCGTCCTCGACATGGAGGGTGAGCACCGGATGGTCTTCGACGCCAAGGCCGTGGAACAGATGGTCGACTTCGCGATGCGCCGTATGTACGGCTGACGTCCGAGTCCTCCGGAAGGGGCCCGTACCTGTCGGTACGGGCCCCTTCTCGTTGTCGTGGGCGGTGCGGGAATGAACGACGCCTTGCAGGATGTTCACCATTCAACTAAATTGAGCTCAGGACAATCCCGGAGGTGGCTCCCATGCCCGCAGTGACCGTCGAAAACCCACTGACCCTGCCCAAGGTCGCCGCCTCGGGCGACGCCACGGCCCGTCCCGTGCTCGCCGTCACCACGGCGCCGAGCGGATTCGAGGGCGAGGGCTTCCCGGTTCGCCGTGCGTTCGCCGGGATCAACTACAAGTACCTCGACCCGTTCATCATGATGGACCAGATGGGCGAGGTGGAGTACGCGGCCGGAGAGCCGAAGGGCACCCCCTGGCACCCGCACCGCGGCTTCGAGACCGTCACGTACCTGATCGACGGAACCTTCGTCCACCAGGACTCCAACGGTGGCGGCGGGACCATCCGCAACGGCGACACCCAGTGGATGACCGCCGGGTCCGGCCTCCTCCACATCGAGGCCCCGCCGGAGTCCCTCGTGATGTCGGGCGGTCTCTTCCACGGCCTCCAGCTCTGGGTGAACCTGCCCAAGGCCGACAAGATGATGGCCCCCCGCTACCAGGACATCCGCGGCGGCCAGGTCCAGCTCCTCGCCTCCCCGGACGGCGGCGCGCTGCTCCGCGTCATCGCCGGTGAGCTCGACGGGCACGAGGGCCCCGGCATCACCCACACCCCGATCACGATGATCCACGCCACCGTCCGCCCCGGCGCCGAGGTGACCCTGCCGTGGCGCGAGGACTTCAACGGACTCGCGTACGTGCTCGCCGGGCGCGGCACCGTCGGTGCGGAGCGCCGCCCCGTCCACATGGGGCAGACCGCGGTCTTCGGCGCCGGTTCCTCGCTGACCGTCCGCGCGGACGAGAAGCAGGACGGCAACGCCCCGGACCTGGAGGTCGTCCTGCTCGGCGGCCGTCCGATCCGCGAGCCGATGGCGCACTACGGGCCGTTCGTGATGAACAGTCAGGCCGAACTGAAGCAGGCCTTCGAGGACTTCCAGGCCGGTCGCCTCGGTACGGTGCCCGCCGTCCACGGAATGTGACACCCGCGGACGGAGTGGACATCACACCTGCGCCGTGATCGGGTGGGAGGGTGCAGACCCCAAATCCCCTCCTGCCCGAAGGCGCGCGGCGCACAGCCGCCTGGTGCGGTGTCGTTCTCCTCGTCACCGGGGTCGCCGCCGTCGCGGTCTGGCTGTGCATCATCTTCAAGACCGCGGTCACCCCCGTTCTGCTCGCGCTGCTCGGTACGGCGCTGCTCGGCCCGGTCCACCGCCGGCTGACCGCCCGCGGGATGAACCGCTCGCTGGCCGCGGGGCTCACCTGCGCCCTGCTCGTCGCGGTGGTCGGCGGCGCCGGATACATCGTCGTCACCGCGCTCGTCGACACCGGCGACCAGATCATCCGGTCGCTGAAGGACGCCGGGCAGTGGATCATCGATCACTTCGGGATCAGCAAGAACACCAATGTGGACGACCTCGTCGCCAACGCACAGAAGCTCGTCGAGAAGTTCGGTGCGAGCGCCGCGGGCGGAATCCTGTCCGGGATCAGCCTGATCGGCTCGCTGATCGCGACCAGCGTCCTCGCCCTCCTGCTGACCTTCTTCTTCCTGCGCGACTCCGACAAGGCCGTGCAGCTCGCCCACTCCGTCGCCCCGCGCGGTACCGGGGACCTGGTCGAGGCCATGGGGCGGCGGGCGTTCGAAGCCGTCCAGGGCTTCATGCGCGGCACCACGTTCATCGCGCTGATCGACGCCGTCTGCATCACGGCCGGTCTGCTGATCCTGCGGGTGCCGGGCGCGGTGGGGCTCGGTGCGCTGGTCTTCGTCGGCGCCTACATCCCCTACCTCGGGGCGTTCCTCTCCGGTGCGGTCGCGATCCTGGTCGCGCTCGCCGACCGGGGAATCGTGATCGCACTGTGGGCGCTGGGGGTCGTGCTCGCCGTACAGGTGCTGGAGGGCCATGTGCTCCAGCCGATGATCCAGAGCCGTACGGTCCAGATGCACCCCGCCACCATCATGATCGCGATCACCGCGGGCGCCAGCGTGGCGGGCCTGCTGGGCATGCTGCTCGCGGTACCGGCCTGCGCGGCGGCCTTCGGCATCCTCGGCGAACTGCGCGGAGAGCGTTCCAGCCCGTCCGGCGCTTGAGGACGCAACCGTCCACGCGCGAGGCGCGAACCCGACGACCCGGTTCATTCCCCTGCCCCCGACTCGTACAGCTCGAACCAGATCGACTTCCCCGCCCCCCGCGGATCCACTCCCCACGCATCGGCGAGCATCTCCATCAGCAGCAGCCCCCGTCCGCTGGAAGCCATCTCCCCGGGCCGCCGCCTGTGCGGCAGCTCGTCGCTGCCGTCGGCCACCTCCACCCGCAGCCGCCGCTCACCGTGCTCCCCCGTCGCCTGGGCGACCATCAGCGCGTCCCCGTCCGTGTGGACGAGGACATTGGTGGCCATCTCGGAGATCATCAGCACCGCCGCGTCGACCTGCTCCGGATCTGCCCAGTCATGCAGCAGCTCCCGCAGCTGCTGCCGGGCCGCCGCGACCCGCGCCGGCTCGGCCTGGGCGATGGTCAGCGCGGTGCGCCTCGGCGCCGTCTCCCTCGGCGCCCCACCGTCGCGCCTCAGCAGCAGCAACGCGATGTCGTCCTCCCGGCGGTCCGCCAGCGGCCCGGTGGTGTAGTGCGACGTCGGCCCGTGCACGGCCTCGACGAGGGCGTCGGCGAGCTTCTCCAGATCGGACGTGTCCCGTTCCAGGACCGGCCGCAGCCGGACCCAGCCGGTCCACATGTCATGGCCGCCGGTCTCGATCAGCCCGTCGGTACAGAGCATGATCGTTTCTCCGGCCTCCAGGGTGAGCCGGGTCGTCGGATAGTCGGCGTCCGCCTCGACGCCTAGCGGCAGCCCGCCCTCGGTCCGGCGGATCATCGCGGTCCCGTCGGCGGTGATCACCACCGGATCGGGGTGGCCGGCCCGCGCGATGTCGAGGACGCCGGTCTCCGGGTCGGCCTCCGCGTACAGACAGGTCGCGAAGCGCGGCCCGGTCTCCTCCCCGTCCTCGTACGCATCGGTGAGCCCGGAGAGGAACCGCGACGCACGGGAGAGCACCGCATCCGGGCGGTGCCCCTCGGCGGCGTACGCGCGCAGGGCGATCCGCAACTGCCCCATCAGGCCCGCGGCGCGCACATCGTGGCCCTGGACGTCACCGATGACGAGGGCGATACGGCCGTTGGGGAGCGGAATCTTGTCGTACCAGTCGCCGCCGACCTGGAGCCCGCCGCCGGTCGGGATGTAGCGGGCGGCGACCTCCATCCCCGGGATGTCGGGGCCGAGGGAGGGCATCATCGAGCGCTGCAGCCCCAGCGACAGCTCCCGCTCGGTCTCGGCGACCCCGGCCCGGGTCAGCGCCTGGGCGAGCATCCGGGCCACGGTCGTCAGTACGGACCGCTCGTCCGGTGAGAACGACACCGGGTGCCGGAACCCCGCCATCCAGGCGCCCATGGTGCGCCCCGCCACGATCAGCGGCAGAAAGGCCCAGGAGCGGTGCCCGAAACGGCCGGCGAGCGACCAGGTGGCCGGGTAGCGGCGGCTGTAGTCCTCGGGGGAGGGCAGATAGATGGCCCGCCCCGTCCGTACGACCTCGGCGGCCGGATAGTCGGTCTCCAGCGGCATGTCGTCGAACGGGCCCTCGTCGCCCAGCCGGTGCCCATGGTGCCCGATGATCGTCAGCCGTTCGCCCGCGATGCCGAAGACCGCCAGGCCGTCCGGCGAGAATCCGGGCATGGAGAGCGAGGCGGCGACCCGCAGCACCTCCTCGGTCGACCGGGCCTCGGCCAGCGCCCGGCCCGCGTCCAGCAGGAACGCCTCGCGGGAGCGGCGCCAGTCACCGGTGATGGGGGTGTGCGCCCCGGTGGTGCCGGGCTGTGGCTCGGCGACCTCCTGAAGGGTGCCGACCAGCACATAGGCCGTGCTGCCCGGCTCCTCGGGTGGGAGCGGCTTGGAACGGCTGCGTACGGTACGCAGCACCCGGCCGTCTTCGTCCACGATCCGCAGCCGGGCCTCGGCGAGGGTGCCCTCGGCGACTGCGAGATTCACCACCCCGTAGATCTCGTTCCAGTCGACCGGATGAAAACGGGAACGCACCGCGGACTCACGGAAGACACCGGCAGCGGCGGGCAGCTCGAGCAGCCGGGCCGCCTCCGCGTCGAGCGTGACGGTCCCGGTTCCGTTGTCCCAGCGCCACAGGCCGGTCGCGGTCGCGGCCAGGACGTCCTCGGTGCGCATTGCCCCAATTTAAGAAGATCTCCTCCGTGGACGCCACCGAGGAATGCCGTCCAGGGCCCGGCCGGACACGGTCCACCACCCGCCCGTCGCGCTTCGGATGATCTTGAAATGTCAATGTCAATGATTTGGTGCGGGTCCGGGCGGTAGCCTGGGGAGGCTGAATCCACCCCGAACCGCGAAGACTGGATGAACGAGAATGCATCGGTACAGGTCCCACACCTGCGGCGAGCTCCGCGCCTCTGACGTCGGCACCGACGTCCGGCTGAGCGGCTGGCTGCACAATCGCCGAGACCTGGGCGGCATCCTCTTCATCGATCTGCGCGACCACTACGGTCTGGTGCAGCTCGTCGCCCGTCCCGGCACCCCCGGCAACGAGGCCCTGGCGAAGCTCACCAAGGAGACCGTCGTACGGATCGACGGCAAGGTCTCCGCGCGCGGCGCCGACAACGTCAACCCGGAGCTCCCCACCGGCGAGATCGAGATCGAGGTCACCGAGGTCGAGGTGCTGGGCGAGGCCGCCCCGCTGCCCTTCACGATCAACGCCGAGGACGGGGTCAACGAGGAGCGGCGCCTGGAGTACCGCTTCCTCGACCTGCGCCGCGAGCGCATGCACCGCAACATCATGCTGCGCTCGGCCGTCATCGCCTCCATCCGCGCCAAGATGGTGGCCCTCGGCTTCAACGAGATGGCGACCCCGATCCTCACCGCGACGTCCCCCGAGGGCGCCCGTGACTTCGTCGTCCCGTCCCGCCTGAACCCGGGCAAGTTCTACGCCCTGCCCCAGGCCCCGCAGCAGTTCAAGCAGCTGCTGATGATCTCCGGCTTCGACCGCTACTTCCAGATCGCGCCGTGCTTCCGCGACGAGGACGCCCGCGCCGACCGTTCGCCCGGCGAGTTCTACCAGCTCGACGTCGAGCTGTCGTTCGTCGAGCAGGAAGACGTCTTCCGGCCGATCGAGAAGCTGATGACCGAGCTCTTCGAGGAGTTCGGCAACGGCCGCCACGTCACCTCGCCGTTCCCGCGCATCCCGTTCCGCGAGGCGATGCTGAAGTACGGCAACGACAAGCCGGACCTGCGTGCCAAGCTGGAACTGGTCGACATCTCCGACATCTTCGCCGACTCGGAGTTCAAGGCGTTCGCCGGCAAGCACGTCCGCGCCCTCCCGGTCCCGGACACCGCGGGCCAGTCCCGGAAGTTCTTCGACGGCCTCGGCGACTACGCCGTCCAGCACGGCGCCAAGGGCCTGGCCTGGGTCCGCGTCGGCGAGGACGGAACCCTTGCCGGTCCGATCGCCAAGTTCCTGACCGAGACCGACATCAAGACCCTCACCGAGCGTCTGTCCCTCGTCCCCGGCCACGCGGTCTTCTTCGGCGCGGGCGAGTTCGACGAGGTCTCGAAGATCATGTCCGCCGTCCGCGTCGAGGCCGCCAAGCGCGCCGGCCACTTCGAGGAGGGCGTCTTCCGGTTCTGCTGGGTCGTCGACTTCCCGATGTACGAGAAGGACGAGGACACCGGGAAGATCGACTTCTCCCACAACCCCTTCTCGATGCCCCAGGGCGGCATGAAGGACCTGGAGGAGAAGGACCCCCTCGACATCCTCGCCTGGCAGTACGACATCGTCTGCAACGGCATCGAGCTGTCCTCCGGCGCCATCCGCAACCACGAGCCCGACGTGATGCTCAAGGCCTTCGAGATCGCCGGCTACGACCGCGAGACCGTCGAGCACGAGTTCGCGGGCATGCTCCGCGCCTTCCGCCTCGGCGCTCCGCCGCACGGCGGCATCGCCCCGGGCGTCGACCGCATCGTGATGCTCCTGGCCGACGAGCCCAACATCCGCGAGACGATCGCCTTCCCGCTCAACGGCAACGCCCAGGACCTGATGATGGGCGCCCCGACGGAGCTGGACGAGTCCCGCCTGCGCGAGCTAAACATCCAGCTCCGCAAGCCCGCCGCGCCGGCGAAGGAGAAGGCCGAGGCCAAGGACTCGGTAGCTAGGGACACCGGCGCGAAGTAAGCGTCAGCGGTTCCGCTTCTGTTCCACGTGAAACAGCCCCTGGCCGCCGGTCAGGGGCTGTTTTGCGTCGTGGCCACCCTCCACAGCAACGCACAGGCGGCACACACGCCACTCCCAACGATGCCGGGTACGAGGGCGGACACACCTGCCACACCGGGCAGTTCTTCTTCGCGGAGTCCGCGGTCCTGGACTCGGCGGAGGTCGAGCCGTACTCGACCAGCACCACCACCCGAACGACCCTCACCGAGGACACCATCTACGACCGGAGTGGGGTCACGGGCGGACTGATGAAGCTCTCGTACCGCAAGCACCACATGGCGCGTGGCGTCGTCGGCTCGATCACGATGGGCGTGGACCCGGACGAGACGCACGACGGCACGGATCTCTGACCTGCCCTCAGATCTGCGTACCCCCGCGGAGATGAAGGGACCGGAACCTACACTCACGAAACGGGTCCGGGCTCTTTCCGCGGGCGTGCCCGGCGGGCGGTACAGCCGTATGGCCCTCGTGCGGATTCGCGCTCGCGTGTCGCGGCGTTAACTGGGTTCAGCGGGACGAGGCGTGACGGGGAGCTCGCCCGTGCTGCCTTCGCCCACGACGCTGAGGAGTACCTGTGTCCGTGTTCCGTCCGTCGGCTGCCCGGCGTCCCCCGTACGCCGTCTGCGCCGGAACGTGTGCCGCCGCGATTCTGCTGCTCACCGCCTGCGACAACATCACCCATACTGCCACGGGAACCCGCGATGTCCGGGTAGGCGCCACGATCTCCGCCGGTGTCGCGGGTCCCCAGGCCGACGGCGTGCGGGGACGGGCCGCCCCCGGTCCGTACGCGCCGCGCATCAGCCCCCGCGAGATCCCCGCGCTGGGACCGAGGACCAGGTTCGCGATCCCGGCCGATTCGCGGCAGGCACTCGTCGTCACCGGCGACGCCTACGACTCCAGCCTGTCCACCGCGGTCCTGTACACCCGCGACGGCCCCGCCCAGGGCTGGCGCGCGGCCACGGAACGCTGGCCGGCCCGCAACGCCCTGAACGGCTGGACGGACGAGCACTGGGAGGACGACCTCCGCACCCCGACCGGTGTCTACGGACTGACGTCCGCGGGCGGCCTGCTCGATCCCCCGGGGACCATGCTCCCGTACAACCAGAGCCCGGCGTTCGCGGTGAGTGGCGAGGGGCTCGACGGGGAGTCGCTGGAGGGTTCTTTCGACTATGTCATCGCCATCGACTACAACCGGATCCCCGGCGCCTCACCCCTGGACCAGAAGCGTCCGCTCGGCCAGGAGCGGGGCGGCGGCATCTGGATCCATGTGGACCACGACGGCCCGACCCAGGGCTGCATCTCGCTCCCCGAGGACCGGATGAGGGAACTGCTGCGACTCCTCGACCCGGCGAAGAAGCCGGTCGTCGTGATGGGGGACGCACAGGGGCTGGAGCGGTGAATCCCGCGTACGGCCCGGCGTCGGGCCCGTACGCTGAAGGGAGCCCGTTTCCTTCAGAAGGCAGTGATGAGTGTGGTCGAGGAGGGTGTGCTGACCCAGGAGGTCTTCGAGGACCTTGCCCGTCACGCCATACGCGCCGAAGAGGCACTGCGTCTGGAGTTCGTGAACGGGAAGCTGGGGGTCAAGGCTGCGCCGGACGGGGATCACGGGCGGATCATCGCCTGGCTGACGCAGATCTGCATGCAGTCGGGCCGGGGTAATTGGCTCTTCGCCGAACAGGGACTGCACATCGAGACGTACCGCAAGGGCAACGCGCGCCCGGACGGTGCACTCGCCCCGCTCGAAAACTTTGTCGGCCAGGGCGAGTGGGCCAGCCCCGACGGCGTCCTGATGGTCGTCGAGGTCACCTCGTACGACGAGGACACCGACCGCCGGGACCGCGTCGAGAAGCCGCGTGCGTACGCCGAGACGGGCATTCCCGTCTACCTGCTCATCGACCGCGGCACCTGCGAGGTCAAGGTGCACTCGCAGCCCGACGGCGTGCGGTACGAGCAGGTGGTGACGGTTCCGTACGGGAAGACCGTCGAACTGCCCGACCCGGTGGGCATCGCACTGGACACCGAGCCACTGAAGAACTGGGTCCGCTGACCCCAAGGCGGCAGAGCACGGCGAAGGGCCGGGACCGATCGTGCGGTCCCGGCCCTTGCCGTGCGTACGTGCGCCGGCTTACGCCGGCTTCTCCTCCAGGCGGGGGAAGAGCACCGCGCCCTTCGTCACCGTTGCGCCCACCGGGAGCCGGCCCCAGGTGCCCGCGTCCTGCACGCGCTGGTCGGACAGCGCGCCCAGGGACGCCTCGGCGCCGAGGGAGTCCCACAGCTTCTGGGAGGTCTCCGGCATCACGGCGTTCAGCAGGACCGCGACACCGCGCAGTGACTCGGCGGCCGTGTAGAGGATCGTCGCGAGGCGGGCCTGGCCCTCGGGGGAGGTGTCCTTGGCGACCTTCCAGGGCTCCTGCTCCGTGATGTAGCCGTTGACCTGCTTCACGAAGTCGAAGACCGCCAGGATGCCGGCCTGGAAGTCCAGCTCCTCGCCGATCTTCCGGTCGGCCGTGGCGACGGCCTTCGCCAGCCCCTCCTGGACCGCCTTCTCGGCGTCGCCCGCGGCGGTGGCCTCCGGGAGCGCCCCGCCGAAGTACTTGCCGACCATGGCGGCGACACGCGAGGCGAGGTTGCCGTAGTCGTTGGCGAGCTCGGAGGTGTAGCGGGCGGAGAAGTCCTCCCAGGAGAACGAGCCGTCGCTGCCGAACGCGATGGCGCGCAGGAAGTACCAGCGGTACGCGTCCACGCCGAAGTGGGAGGTCAGGTCCTGCGGCTTGATGCCCGTCAGGTTCGACTTCGACATCTTCTCGCCGCCGACCATCAGCCAGCCGTTGGCCGCGACCCGGCCCGGCAGCGGCAGACCCTGCGCCATCAGCATCGCGGGCCAGATCACCGCGTGGAAGCGGAGGATGTCCTTGCCGACCAGGTGGACGTCGGCGGGGAAGGTTCCGTCGAACTTCTCCTGGTTGGCGCCGTAGCCGACCGCCGTGGCGTAGTTGAGCAGGGCGTCGACCCACACGTAGATGACGTGCTTCTCGTCCCACGGCACCGGGACGCCCCAGTCGAAGGTCGAGCGGGAGATGGAGAGGTCCTGCAGGCCCTGCTTGACGAAGTTCACGACCTCGTTGCGGGCGGACTCGGGCTGGATGAAGCCCGGGTTGTTCGCGTAGAACTCCATCAGCTTCGGGCCGTACGCGCTCAGCTTGAAGAAGTAGTTCTCCTCCTTGAGGATCTCCACCGGCGTCTTGTGGATCGGGCACAGCTTGACGCCGTTCTCGTCCTCGATGAGGTCGCCGGGGAGCTTGTACTCCTCGCAGCCCACGCAGTACGGGCCCTCGTAGCCGCCCTTGTAGATCTCGCCCTTGTCGTACAGGTCCTGCACGAACTCCTGCACCCGGTCGGTGTGCCGCTTCTCCGTCGTACGGATGAAGTCGTCGTTCGCGATGTTCAGGTGCTCCCAGAGGGGCTTCCATGCCTCCTCGACGAGCTTGTCGCACCACTCCTGCGGAGTGACGTTGTTCGCCTCGGCAGTGCGCATGATCTTCTGACCGTGCTCGTCCGTGCCGGTGAGGTACCACACCTTCTCGCCGCGCTGGCGGTGCCAGCGCGTGAGCACGTCGCCTGCGACGGTCGTGTAGGCGTGGCCCAGGTGAGGAGCGTCGTTGACGTAGTAGATGGGGGTCGAGACGTAGTACGCCGTCGCCCCCTGCTTCTCGGATCCAGTGGCCGCCATGGTCGAAATCCTAACGGCCTGCGGAAGATCAACTCACACCGATAAACCGGGCCCAGTGCGCGGAGACCTTTGCGAAACATTCCTTCCCGTAACAAAGACGCATCCTGGGAGGGAGTGGACACGCATGCACGAGGCAGGGGACATCACGATGCGGGTACTGGTCGCCGAGGACGAGGAGATCCTGGCGGAGCTGGTCGCTACCGGGCTGCGGCGGGCGGGGTTCGCCGTCGACACGGTGTACAGCGGCGACGCCGCCCTCGCCTACCTGGGGCTGCACGACTACGACGTCGTCGTCCTCGACCGCGACCTGCCGCGGGTGCACGGCGACGACGTGGCGCGGGGGCTGGTCGCCTCCGGCTCGCGGACCAGGATCCTGATGCTCACCGCCGCCGGTTCCATGGAGGACCGGGTCGCCGGCCTCGACCTCGGCGCCGACGACTATCTGGGCAAGCCGTTCGAGTTCCCCGAGCTGGTGTCGCGGGTACGGGCGCTGCGGCGGCGCAGCGCCCGCCCCGTACCGCCGCAGCTGGAACGCCACGGCATCCGGCTCGACACCGTACGGCGCACCGCTTCCCGGGAGGGGCGGGAGCTGGATCTCTCGCCGAAGGAGTTCTCGGTGCTGCAATTGCTGCTGGAGGCCGACGGCGGGACCGTCAGCGCGGAGGAGCTGCTGGAGCGGGCCTGGGACGCCAACGCCGATCCGTTCACCGGCGCGGTCCGCGTCTGTATGAGCAAGCTGCGCGGGAAGCTCGGGGAACCGGCCCTGATCCGTACGGTGCAGGGTGTGGGGTACGCCCTGTGAAGCGCCTGTTGCGCGTTCCGCACGTCCAGCACTCCACGATCCGGACGAGGATCGCGCTCGTGTACGGCGGGGTGTTCCTGGTGCTCGGGACGGCGATGCTCACCACCGTCAACCTTGCCGCCCGCGCGGGTACGGACTCCCAGGCGCGCGCCATCGCCCGCACGGCCGTGGTCGTCCAGCCCGGATACGCGGTGAACGGCCCTCTCATCACCCGGCGCAGCCTCGGGCCGCCCACCGTCTACGACCTCACCGACGACGTCAGCGACGCGGCCGGTCATCAGCTGCTCGTGTGGTCCGCGGCCTCGCTGCTCGTCATGACGGCCTGCGCGGTCGGCGTGGGGTGGTGGACCGCGGGGCGGGTCCTGCGGCCCGTCCACGCCATGACCGCGAAGGCGCGCCGGCTCTCCGAGCACACCCTGCACGAACGGATCGCGTCCAGCGGCCCCGACGACGAACTGAAGGAGCTCGGCGACACGCTCGACGCGCTGCTGGCCCGGCTGGAGAAGGCGTTCGACAGCCAGCGGCGGTTCATCGCCAACGCCTCGCACGAGCTGCGGACGCCGCTCGCCACCCAGCGGGCCGCGATCCAGATCGGCCTCGACGATCCGTCCCAGGAGGATCTCGTACGGACCCGGCAGACGCTCCTGGACAACAACCGGCGCAGCGAGCGGCTCATCGAAGGGCTGCTGGTCCTGGCGCGCAGCGAGCGCGGGCTCGCCGCGGGCGAGCGGGAAGCGGTGGACCTTGCCCAGGTGGTGGCGGAGGAGGTGTCCCGGCACCCGGGAGCGAAGGTCGATGCCGGGCCCTGTGCGGTACGGGGGAACCGGCTGCTGCTCGCCCAGCTGGTGGCGAATCTGCTGGCCAACGCCGTCACGTACAACGTGCCCGACGGGACGGTGGAGGTGTCCCTGGTGACGGCGGGCGACGGGGTGCTGCTGGAGGTGCGCAACACCGGGCCGGTGGTGGACGCGGCGGACATCCCCGGGCTGTTCGAGCCGTTCCGGCGCGGCGAGGGCAAGGACCGGATGGGGCGCGGATCGGGGCTCGGTCTCTCGATCGTTCGTTCTATCGCTGTGGCGCACGGCGGTACGGTCACGGCGGTGCCGGGCCCCGAGGGCGGGCTCGCCGTGACCGTACGTCTGCCGGTGGATCAGTTCTCGGCCGCAGCTTCGCGGGCCGTGATCCAGGCGGGGAGGGCGGCGAGGACCTCGCGGTAGAACGTGGTGTCCGCGACCTCGCGGGGGGCGGGGCCCGCGTGGAAGAACCCGGCGTTCGGGACGTCCAGCTTCCGCAGGAAGTCGAAGCCCTTCGCGTCCTCGTCGCCGAACGCGACGAACTGGAAGAACAGCGGCAGCCGCGCCGCCTCGGCCAGCGCCTGCTTGGCGGGCTGCTTGGCGTCCGGCGGGCCGTCCGTCTGGAAGATCACCAGGGCGGGGCCGGTGGCCTCCGACTTCTCGTAGTGCGCGACTACCTCTTCGACGGCGCGGTGGTAGTTCGTACGGCCGAGGCGGCCCAGGCCCGCGTTCAGCTCGTCGATCCGGCCCTCGTGCGACGTGAGGTCGACCGTGCCGGTGCCGTCGATGTCGGTCGAGAAGAAGACGACGGGGACGGTGGCGTTCTCGTCCAGGTGGGCGGCGAGGGCCAGGGTGCGGTCGCCCAGGTGCTGGGCGCTGCCGTCCTTGTAGAACGGCCGCATGGAGCCGGAGCGGTCGAGGACCAGGTAGACGGTGGCGCGCAGCCCGGTCAGCCGGTGCGCCTCCAGCCCGGCCTGGGCGGCCTTGTACGAGTCGACGAGCACGGGCGCGTGGGACTCGACCTGGGCGAGGGGGAGGGCGGGCTCGGGGGTCGGGGTCGCTTCGGGGGCCGTGCCGGCCGGGATTTCGGCCTTCGGCTCGACCTCGGCGGGGGCCTCGACGGCGGCGGGCTCGGGCTTCGGCTCGACGGCGGCGGGCTCGGGCTTCGGCTCGACCTTGGTGGCGGGCGCGGCCACCGGTTCCGGCTCGGCCTCGGCGGTGACCGGTTCCGGCTCGGTCTCGGCGGTGGGTGCGACCACCGGCTCGGCGGGGGCGTCGGCCTCGACGGCAGTGGACGTCGCC
>NZ_JBIURV010000011.1:22454-84639 GCF_044741025.1 Streptomyces sp. NPDC088246 | reverse complement strand
GGCGGGCGCAGTGACCGGCTCCGGATCGGCCTCGGCGGTGACCGGTTCCGGCTCGGTCTCGGCGGTGGGTGCGACCACCGGCTCGGCGGGGGCGTCGACCTCAACGGGATCCAGCTTGGCGGCGGGCGTGGCCTCCGGCTCGGTCTCGGTGACGATGGGTGCGGCCTCCGCCTCGGCCTCGGCAGTGGGTGCAGCCTCCGGCTCCGGCTCCGCAGCCACCGGCTCGGCCTCGACCTCGTCGGGCTTCGCGGCCACCGGCTCCGCGGCCTCGGCTTCCGACTCCGGCTCCGCCGGCTTCGGTTTCGGCTTCGGGGCCGAGCCCTGTGCCGGGACCGTGGCGATGGACGCCTTGTCGAAGGCCGCCGCCACCAGGTCCGATGCCAGACCGCTGTCGGCGGTGGCGGACCGGTGAGAGGTGGGGGCGGGTACCGAGGCCTTGGTGACCGAGGCGGTTTCGCGCACCGAGGCGGTCTCCGCAGCCGACTCGTCCACCGTTACCGTGACCGGCTCCGACTCCGCGAGTGCGGTGCGTTCGGTCTGGGGCGGGACCGTGGCCGTCGGCGCCGGCGCCGACGCGTCCTGCTCCGCGCGGTCGCGGCCGAACACCTTGCGCAGCAAGCTCCGAATGCCCATGGGCGAGGCCTTTCGCGTGAGTTGGGTGCGATAAATGTCCGACCTGCGGGATTCATCCCTGGCCAGGGCGGATACGTAAGGTTAGCGGCCAGATCCGGCCGTTCGGCGGTGCGGCCCGCCCGTGGGGCAACTGAGCCGCAACCGATCCCTGACCGAGTCCTGTGCGCATGTCGTGCGGGCCTGATGTGCGTCGTTCAAATGTGCCTATCTGGTCCCGAGTCGCCTTGTTGGTGTGAGCGGCCGACGTGTCTGACACATAGTCAGGAGCCCGTTGTCTGTTCTATCCGCATGCGTTATCAAGAAGGGCCCTCACATGGGAAAACGATCCCGCACCGGGCCACGAGGGCATGCCGGACGACGGTTTCGACGACGAACCCGAGGGTGAGCAGGACGACTTCGCCGGAACCGGAGCGGGAACCGCCTCGGCCGCCCGGCCGGCTGCTTCAGGCCACGCCGGGGACGGTCGACGGAACCAGCCGACTCGTCGGCAACGCGAAGACCCTGGAGCCGGCGTTCGGGCCCGAGGACCTCTACCTCGCGCACGGGCTCGGTGACGGGTTCCCGCCGCAGCTCCGGTCGCTGAGCGAGCATGCGCCGAGCAAGTGCGGGGCGTGTGAGCGTGAGGTGTACAGCTACAACAGGGCGGAGGCAATCAGCGACTCCGGCTGATCCGCATGGCCCGCATGACCTGATCCGCATGACCTGACCCGACGCGCCTGCCGCACTAGAGTCGGTTGCATGGTTTCCGGTGAGGCGCCGCAGGCGGAGGGAAGCGTTCGGGTCGACGTCTGGATCTGGTCGGTCCGGCTGACGAAGACCCGTTCGCAGGCCGCCGCCGCCTGCCGCGCGGGACATGTGAAGGTCGCCGGCGAGCGCGCCAAGCCCGCCCAGGCGTTGCACGTCGGCGACGAGGTACGGCTCCGGCACGCGGGCCGGGACCGGATCGTCGTCGTGTCGAAGATCGTGAAGAAGAGGGTCGGCCCTCCGGTGGCGGTGGAGTGCTTCATCGACAACAGCCCGCCTCCGCCGCCGCGCGAGGCGGCGATCCAGGTTCCGGTACGGGACCGGGGTGCGGGGCGGCCGACGAAGCGGGACCGGCGGGAGATGGAGCGGTTGCGGGGGGCCGGGCCCATGGGGTGACGTGACGGCCGCCGCGTGCCGCTGCGCGCTGTCCACCGCCCGGGTGGCGGGTGAGTCCGGGGCGGGCAGACCGGGCTCGGCGCCGCCGGTGCGGCTCGCCTCGACGGCGGCGGCCGGTTCACGTACCGGCGCCGGGATCTCGTCCGGGAGCGGGCACCGCCGGACATGTGCCGCGGGCGCCGCCTCGACGAGCGGGACGACGACATTGAGCTGCGCGAGCAGCCGCCCCTGTGTCGTGCGTTCAGCCCCAGTAGCCCTCGACCTCGTCGGCCGGCCGGACCTTCGCCCGGGACGGGTCCTCGCCGAACTCACTGAGGGCGCGGCGCCGGCGCAACAGGTCCCAGTACTGGTCGAGCCGGACCTCCACCGTACGCAGGCGCGACCTCTCGTCCTCGGTGAGGCCCATGTCCTCGGTGGAGCGGTTGCGCAGGTCCCGTTCCTCGGAGACGAGTCCGCCGATGTCGTCGATGATGTCGCGTTCCTGGTCGTCCATGACGCCTCCTTCGGGTCTCGCGCGCGGGGCGTGGGATCAGAGCACGATGACCGTCTTGCCGCGTGCGCCGCCCGTCCGGTTCCGGTCGAGGGCCTGCGGGGCCTTCTCCAGCGGGAGTTCGATGTCGATGGGCACGCGCAGTACGCCCTCGGCGGCTCCCTCGGCCAGGACGTCGAGCAGGACCGGGGTGGGTTCGAGCCGGAAGTCGATGCCGGTCACGTCCGCGGGGAGGGCGGCTCCGGCGGCGACGCCCCGCGTGGTGAGGGCGATCCCGCCGCCACGTACCAGCGCGGCACGGGCGGCGAAGGCGTCCGGGGTGGTGGAGACCAGGTCGACGAGTGCGTCGACGCCGTCCGGGCAGGTCTCCCGTACCGCCGCATCGAGGGGGCGGTCCGTGGTGTCGATCGTGACGGTGGCGCCCAGGGCCGCCATCCGCTTGCGTTCGTCGCCGCGCACGGCCGCGAGCACGCGTACGTCGCGGGCCGACGCGAGCTGGGTCAGATAGCTGCCGACGCCGCCCGCCGCCCCGATGACCAGCAGGCTCTCGTGGCCGCGGAGTACGGCGATCTCCAGGATCTCGGCGGCCGTCATCCCGGCGGACGGCAGCGCCGCCGCGGTCCGGAGGGGGAGGCCGTCCGGGACGAGGGTGATGGCGGAGTCCTGCGGTACGGACACGTAGTCGCAGTACGTGCCGGCTCCGGACGCAGGCCCGGACACCCGGCCGAAAACCTGGTCGCCGACCCGGAAACGGTTCCCGCCGCTGCCGATCATGTCCACCCGGCCGGCGAAGTCCACGCCGACGACCAGCGGGAACACATGCGGGGCGAGTCCGTCGTCCAGGGAGCCCTGTGCGGCCTGCCAGTCGCACGGGTTGAGTGCGGCGTACTTGATCCTGACCCGTACCTCACCGGCTTCCGGCTCGGGTTTGGGTATCTCGACCAGTGCGGGGTCGGCCCGGAATGCGCTGACGGCTATGGCTCGCATGTGGAAGACCTCTCAGTCGTCCCCGATCCGGCAGTCACGAGAACCACTCTTCCCCGGCCCGCCCGCCGCCGCACGTCGAACCAGGTCCGCCACGGACGCTACCCGCCGGCGTGCACCTTGCGCGCCGCCCACAGCCGTCCGAGCACCGCGCACAGCGCCACCGCCAGCCCCGTCGCGAACACGATCCACACCGTCGTGCGCAGCGAGCTGGTCAGCGCGTCGTACACCGCCGCCACACTGCCCGTCTCGCCGTCCGGCACCTCGGACAGCACCCGGTCGCGGGCGACCGCGATCAACGCGCGCAGCACGAGTGCCCCCAGCGCGAAACCGAACCCGGCCACCGCCACGGCCGAGAGCGCGGCGGGCGCGGAGCGCCCGCGCCCCGGTCCGCCGCGCACCCAGGCCACGAGCACGGTCACGACGGCGAACACGACCGTGCCCACGGCGGGCCACATACTGCCGGCCCGCAGCCACCGGAAGGTCTGGCGCAGCTGGTCGGCGCGGTCGGCGGAGACGATCGTGATGTCGGTGTGCTGGACCGGGATCCGGTCGGCGAACGGCACCCCGTTCGCTTCCAGGTTCTGTTTGACCTGCCCGGTCAGGGGCGCCAGATCGATGGTCACGGCCTCGCCGGTGTTGCCGTTCAGCGCGGCGGTGACGGCCTTGTGGGCGGTGCGGTTGGCGGCGTTCCACACGGTCTGAAAGGCGTCGGTGGTGGTGAAGGACATCACCGCCTCGTGCAGGAAGTCCCGCACGGTGCTCTGGAGCGGCCCGGCGTCGATCTGCGTCATCGTCGCGTCGGTGATGAGGTCGCCGACAGTGCTCCGCACCTCGGGGTCGGAGGCGAGCGGGGCCAGCGCGGAGACGTAACGGTCCGTGTTGTCGATCTCCAGATCCACCCAGGCGCAGAGTGCGCTCAGCGGGACGAGCACGGCGAGCAGCACCAGCACCACCACCGCCCGAGCCGCCGAGAGATACGTCCGCACCTCTCCAGGGAATCCCGTACGGGAGCGGCGCGCCCCGGGCCCTGCGCCATCCGAGTTGCCGGGCGGCGCGGCCGGGTGTGCTCTGGAGGGAAAAGGGGCGACGGAAGGAGTTCTCCGCCATGGCCACTCATGCAGCGATGCCGACCCGTGGACGGGCCGGGGCCGGGTCACGTGAACGTCGGCACAGCGCGCGCGCCTGGGCCATACCCGTCACGCTGGGCGCGGCGTACGGCCTCTACGCCTCGTTCATCCTCCGCAACAACGGCGCGAGCGGCGGCCGGCAGTTCTGGTACGGCCTGATCTGCGCGGTGGTGCTCGCCGTTCTCTGCTTCGCGCTGGGCCGGATCCAGCACACCATGATTCCCCTGGTGCGGGCTGTGGCGTACGGCGCGCTGACATCCGCGGCGATCGGCCTGCTGGTCGGGCTGACCGATTCGAGCGTGCTGCGGTCCTCGGCGCTGGGACTTGCGGTCGGCCTCGGGATGTTCATCACCACCTTCTACATCTTCTACACGCGAGAGAAGACGTGAGCGCGTCTCCCGTCGCATCCTTGACCTTCTCCGTGGGGGAAGCCCCAGCATCATCGGTGCCGGGGCTTCCCCTTCGGCATGAGCAGGTACGGGGGCGCGAGGAGGTACGGGGTGGAGCGCGAGGAGAGTGCCTCGCTGGTGAGGATCGGGGCGTTCGCCCGGCTGTGCCGGCTGTCCGCGACCGGAACTGGTCGCCCTGGCCGGTGTGGCGGGCGGCCCGGACAACGTGTCCTGCGTCGTCGCGGACGTCGTGGCGCTGTGACATGACGGTGTCCCGCGCCGGGCGGGCCGCACCGACATGAGGACGGGCCCGCACAGGGCGCGGGCCCGTCCTCATCTGCCACGCGGTTGCGGTCTTCAGTCGCGCACGACCGTCACCGGGCACGGTGCGTGCTGGGTGACATGCAGGCTGACCGAGCCGAGCAGGGTCGCCTTGAAGCCGCTGTAGCCACGAGCCCCGACGACCAGCAGGTTCGCGCCCTTGGCACGTTCCAGCAGGGACTGGGCCGGGTTGCCGATCACCACGACCTTGCTGACCGCGGCCGCGCCCTCGGCGCCCAGGGCCTCCTCCAGTGCCTCGGTGAGGGACACGGTCGCCACCGCCTGCGGGTCGAAGTCCTCCGGCATGCCCGGCATCATGGACGCCCAGCTGGTCGCGGGGTACTCCCAGCTGTTGACGGCCTCCACCGTGTCACCGGTCAGTTCCGCCTGGCGTACGGCCCAGTGCAGTGCCTTGATCGACGACTCGGAGCCGTCAACGCCCACCACGATCCTGCCCATCTCTGCCTCCAGCTCGGTTCGGCTCAGTGCGCAGAGGCGTCGTGCGAGAAAACCCCGCACGACGCATCTTTCGGATCAACTCTAATCAAACCGGACAGGACTTCGAGCAGCGGGTCCCCTCAGTCCAGCCGGAGATCGGCGAGTTGCTGCTCGAACGGCACGACTTCGTCGTCGAGCCCGAGCGTCCTCGGCGCCCCGGAGGCCGCCCGGCCACCCGCGATCATGGTCGCGAGCTCACCGCCCGCACGCCGGATGCGGGACGGCAGGCCGTCGGTGTACTCGTCGCCGGACGAGCCCCAGTCCTCCGATGCCGCGTACACGGAGGTCGGTACGACGGAGGCCCGCAGGTAGGCGAAGAGCGGACGCATCGCGTGTTCCAGGACGAGGGAGTGGCGGGCGGTGCCGCCCGTCGCCGCGATGACGACGGGCTTGCCGGTCAGCGCCGTGTTGTCGATCAGGTCGAAGAACGACTTGAACAGTCCGCTGTACGAGGCGGTGAAGACGGGCGAGACGGCGATCAGTCCGTCCGCCTCCGTCACCTCCTTGATCGCCTCGTCCAGAGTGCTGGGCGGGAACCCGGTGACCAGGTGGTTGGCGATGTCGACGGCCAGGTCGCGCAGGTCGATCACCCGGACCTCGACCGTGCGGTCCTGCTCGGCCATCAGGCGCTCGCGGGCGGCGCCGGCCAGCCGCTCGGCCAGCAGCCGGGTCGACGAGGGGCTGCTGAGCCCGGCCGACACGGCGACGATCCTCAGCGGCTCGGTGGCGAACACGGTGGACACGGTGGACACGGTGGTCAGGCCTCCTTCGTGGCCGTGCGGGCGGCGACGGCCGGATGGACGGGGGCGGAGTCCGGGACTCCGGCAGGCCGCAGGCTGGCGAACTCCTTGCGCAGCACCGGGACGACCTCCTCGCCGAGGATGTCGAGCTGCTCCAGGACCGTCTTCAGCGGCAGCCCCGCGTGGTCCATCAGGAACAGCTGGCGCTGGTAGTCGCCGACGGCGTCCCGGAAGGACAGGGTCCGCTCGATGACCTCCTGCGGGGAGCCGACGGTCAGCGGGGTCTGCTGGGAGAAGTCCTCCAGGGAAGGGCCGTGCCCGTAGACCGGTGCGTTGTCGAAGTACGGGCGGAACTCCCGTACCGCGTCCTGCGAGTTCTTCCGCATGAACACCTGGCCGCCGAGGCCGACGATGGCCTGCTCGGCGGTGCCGTGTCCGTAGTGCGCGTACCGCTGCCGGTAGAGGTTCACCATCTTCTTGGTGTGCTCGATGGGCCAGAAGATGTTGTTGTGGAAGAAGCCGTCCCCGTAGTAAGCGGCCTGTTCCGCGATCTCCGGGGAGCGGATGGACCCGTGCCAGACGAACGGCGGGACGCCGTCCAGCGGGCGCGGGGTCGCGGTGAAGGACTGCAGCGGCGTACGGAACTTGCCCTCCCAGTCGACGACGTCCTCGCGCCACAGCTTGTGCAGCAGGGCGTAGTTCTCGATGGCGAGCGGGATGCCCTGGCGGATGTCCTTGCCGAACCAGGGGTAGACCGGTCCGGTGTTGCCGCGGCCCATCATCAGGTCGACGCGGCCGTCCGCGAGGTGCTGGAGCGTCGCGTAGTCCTCGGCGATCTTCACCGGGTCGTTGGTGGTGATCAGCGTCGTGGACGTGGACAGGATGATGTGGTCGGTGCGGGCGGCGATGTAGCCGAGCGTGGTCGTCGGCGAGGACGGGACGAACGGCGGGTTGTGGTGCTCACCGGTCGCGAAGACGTCCAGCCCGACCTCCTCGGCCTTCTGGGCGATGGCGATGGTGGCCTTGATCCGCTCGTGCTCGCTCGGTGTCCTGCCGGTCGTCGGGTCGGTGGTGACGTCTCCGACGGTGAAGATCCCGAACTCCATGGCGCCCGCCTCCAGGTTGTTGAACATTGAACTATGTGAACACACCTTACAACGGGGCGCCTCCCTGACCTATTCCGCCGGGGAGGGGCTGGGGCCGTGCGTACCCTGGAGGGGTTGCGGAGGCCCCGGCGCGCCTTTGTCGGACGGAGGCGGGACCGTGAGCGAGGGCAGCGAGAGCGAGCGCTGGAAGGAGCGCGGCGTAGCGCTGCGCGTCTTCGTCTACGTCTTCGCCACGCACCTCTTCGCGGGCTTCATCTGGATCCTCTTCTATGTGGGGGACCACGCCAAGAAATAATGAGCGGGGCGGGGGCGAAGGGGCGGGCGGGGGCCGGGTAGCGGCTGCGCCCGGGGTGCGCGGAGTGGCGTAGGCCTTCGGCCGTAGTAGTTCGTCGCCGGGACCAGGGCCGTGTGCCGATGCGGGCGAAGCAGCCGCATGCCTACGCTGCGGGCCTCGGGTGCGCAGACGGGCGTGCCGCTGCCAGGAGGGAGCGCCACCGTGCCGTTCACCGGCCAGAGCCATGTCCGTCTTGCCCGGCCGTCCCGGGACCTCGCCGCCGCCGAGCGGTTCTGGGTGCGCGGGCTCGGGCTGAGCGTGCTGTTCCGTGCTGAGGCGGGCCGAGAACCCGGTGCACACGATCTGCTCATGGTGGGGTTGCCGGACGCGTCCTGGCACCTGGAGCTCGTGCAGGGCGGTGACCACCCCGTCGAACCGCGGCCCACCGACGAGGACCTGCTTGTCCTTTATCTCGACGAGCCCGTGCCCGAGGAGATGGTGGAGCGGCTGCCGGCGCACGGGGGCAAGCACGTCCTGTCGCCGAATCCGTACTGGAACGAGTGGGGCGTCACCGTCGAGGACCCGGACGGGTGCCGGCTCGTCCTCTGCCGTCGCACGTGGGCCAACGCCTGACAAGTCTGCCGACGGGGTGCGAGAGAGTGATGAATGATAGGAGCTTGGTATCATTGAATCATGCTGTACGAGATCCCCCGCCTGGACGCGATCGACCTTCAGGTCCTGACGCAGGTCGATGACCTGCGTGAACAGCTGCGGCACGCCGTGCAGCAAGCCCCGATGAAGTGGACACTCGATCTGCGCAAGGCTCTGACGGCCAGCGCCATCGCGGCGTCGAACACGATCGAGGGCTACAGCGTCGATGCTGTGGATGTCGCCGACCTGATGGACGGTGAGCGCGAGGTCGAGGCCAGCGACGAGAACAAGGCGGAGACGCTGGCCTACCAACAGGCCATGACGTATATCCAATCACTGCATGACGTGGCCGACTTCCGGTACAGCAAAGAACTCCTCAACAGCGTTCACTGGATGCTGCAGGGCCATCACCACCCCCGGAAAGTCGCCGGCCAGTGGCGCAGGACCGCCATCCGAATCACCGCCCCCGGCGACGAACTCGCAACCGACTACGAAGGTCCCGACCGCGAACTGGTCCCCGCTCTTATGGGCGAACTGGTGGACTGGCTCAACGAGGGCGACCTCGACAGTCATGTCCTGATCCGCGCAGCGATGGCCCATCTGAACCTGGTGAAGATCCATCCCTGGTCCGACGGCAACGGCCGCATGTCCCGCTCACTTCAGACGCTTCTGATCGCACGGGGCGGCGTTCTCGCTCCCGAGTTCTCCTCGATCGAGGAATGGCTGGGGATGCCGGGCAACACCTGGGACTACTACAAGGTGCTGCGCGAGGTCGGCGGACCGGTCTGGTCGCCGCACCGGGACACGTCGCCCTGGATCAAGTTCAATCTCCTCGCCTACCACCAGCAGACCCAGCGTGTGCAGCGGCGCGTCGACCGGTCCAACGACTGCTGGATGCAGCTGATGGAAGAGGCCGGTACCTACGGGGTCGCTGAGCGCCAGGTCACGGCTCTGCACGAGGTGGCGATGGCCGGACGGGTGCGCCGCTCCCGCTACGAGAAGGCCGAAGCGATCAACACCCAGCAGGCGACCCGCGATCTCCAGGCACTGACCAAGGCCCAGCTGCTTACAGCCGTGGGCCGGACGAAGGGCCGCCATTACATTGCAGGGCCGCGGTTCCCGGAGCGGGTGCTGGCCACCGCCCGGCGACACCACACCATCAGTAACCCGTACGCCACGTAGCGGCACCATTCAGCGCCATCGCGCGAACCGGCGTCACGGCGCAGCCACCGCGATCCGGCGCAGGGGCTTGTTCACGGGCGCACCACCTGCGTCATCTCGGGGTCGAGGTCGGGGGCGGGCGCGGGGCGGCGTGCGGTGTCGCTGATGCGGATCAGGATGCCGACGAGGGCCCAGTTGGCGATGACGGAGGAACCGCCGTACGCCAGAAACGGCATCGTCATGCCGGTCAGCGGGATCAGGCCCATCACACCGCCGGCGACGACGAAGACCTGCAGCGCGAACGCGCCCGACAGGCCGATGGCGAGCAGCTTGCCGAACGGGTCGCGGGCCGCGAGGGCGGTACGTATGCCGCGCTCCACGATCAGGCCGTAGATCAGCAGGATCGCCATGACGCCCGCCAAGCCCAGTTCCTCGCCGAAGGTGGCGAGGATGAAGTCGGAGTTGGAGGCGAACCGGATGAGGTCGGAGCGGCCCTGGCCGAGGCCGGTGCCGAGGGTGCCGCCGGAGCCGAACGCCCACAGCGCCTGCATCGACTGCTCGGAGTGACCGGCCACGTCCTGACGGCTGAGCATGTATTCGCGCATGGGGTCGAGCCAGGCCTGGACACGTTGCTGGACGTGCGGCTCGAAGGAAGCGACGCCGACGGCGCCGACCGCGGACATCAGCAGACCGAAGACCATCCAGCTGGTCCGCTCGGTGGCGGCGTACAGCATGATGACGAACATTCCGAAGAACAGCAGCGACGTGCCGAGGTCGGTCTCGAAGACCAGGATCAGGATCGAGAGGAACCAGACGACCAGGATCGGGCCGAGGTCACGGCCGCGCGGCAGGTACAGGCCCATAAAGCGGCGGCTGGCCAGGGCCAGCGCGTCACGCTTGACCATCAGATAGCCGGAGAAGAAGACCGCGAGCACGATCTTCGCGAACTCACCGGGCTGAATACTGAAGCTGCCGACGTGGATCCAGATCTTGGCGCCGTATATGTCGGCGCCAAGGCCCGGGACCAGCGGAAGCAGCAGCAGAAACAGCGCACCCACCATGGAGATGTAGGTGTAGCGCTGCAGGACACGGTGGTCCTTGAGGAACAACAGCACCAGGATGAACAGCGCGATGCCCATCGCCGTGTACATCAGCTGCCGTGGCGTGGCTGTTCCCGCCTGCTTGATCGACTGCAGCAGCTCGGACTGGTCCAGCCGCCAGATGAGGACCAGGCCGAGTCCGTTCAGCAGCGTGGCCAGCGGCAGCAGCAGCGGGTCCGCGTACGGCGCGGACTTCCGTACGACGAGATGGGCGACCCCGGCCAGCAGGCCCAGGCCCAGGCCGTGGCTCAACAGGCCGGACGGCACCCGGTTGTTGATGGCCAGGCCCACGTTGGCGTAGGCGAACACCGGGATGACGACGGCGAACACCAGCAGCGCGAGCTCGGTGTTGCGCCGGCTGGGCGCGCCGATCGTCGACGTGCGGTGCGTCGACGTGTTCGTAGGACTGCTCATCGTGTGACAGGGCCTCTCACGGCTTGCCTACTGCTGACTGCTGACCGCACAGCGAGACGACCTTCTGTTCTTCCTTCGAGAGACCGGGGCTGGGAGTGGGTGCGGTAGCGGTCCTGGACGGGGACGGCAACATCGAAGCCGGCGGAGTCGGCACCGCTTTGGCCTTGGATGCCGTTCTAGACGTGAAGAAAGCATGTGTGGTTCCTGTGGCCGTTGTACCGCTGGTGACCAGCAGCTCCGGGACAGATCGGCCACGCCCGTCGATGTACCGCTCGGCCGGT
This sequence comes from Streptomyces sp. NPDC088246, assembly GCF_044741025.1. NCBI lineage: Bacteria > Bacillati > Actinomycetota > Actinomycetes > Kitasatosporales > Streptomycetaceae > Streptomyces > Streptomyces sp. NPDC088246. The sequence goes on along the minus strand of NZ_JBIURV010000011.1, from coordinate 73,327 downwards.
GGGTGTCTGTCGCCTGACACACACCGCAGCACCACCAGGCTGGCTGCAGGATTCTTGCGTCATGCTGTATGGGATGCCCCGACTGGACTCACTCGACCTTCAGATCCTGGAACAGGTCGATCGCGGTGGGCCGCCGCTCTGCCGCCGGCCCTGGCCCGGGTCGAGGACATCCGGGCCGAGGCCGAGTGTCCGAGCGCTTCCGGGCCGCCGCGGTCCTGGGCGGCCACCACGGGGGCGCCGCCCACGCGGCGGCGTACCCGCGAGGCTCGTGCTCCTGGCCTGTTCGGAAGCGGCCGCCTCGGTGCCCCGGAGGGGGCGTAGGTCTTCGGCCGCAGGAGATCGGCCGCGGGAACCAGGAAGCTGTGCCGATGTGGGAGAGGGGGCCGGCGGCCTACGCTGCGGACCCGGTGCGCAGACGGGCGTGCCGTTGTCGGAGAGGAGCGCCTTGTGCCGATCACCGGCCAGAGCCATGTTCGTCTTGCCCGGCCGTCCCGTGACCTTGCCGCGGCCGAGCGGTTCTGGGTGGGGGGACTCGGGCTGACGGTCCTGTTCCGCGCCGAGGCGGGCCGGGAACCCGGGACGCACGATCTGCTCATGGTGGGGCATCCGGACGCGTCCTGGCACCTCGAACTCGTCCACGGCGGTGGCCACCCCGTCGAACCCCGTCCCACTGACGAGGACCTGCTCGTCCTCTATCTCGACGAGCCCGTGCCACAAGAACTGGTGGACCGGCTGCGGGATCACGGAGGCAGGTGTGTGCGGTCGCCGAACCCGTACTGGAACGAATGGGGCGTCACCGTCGAGGACCCGGACGGCTACCGGCTCGTCCTCTGCACGCGCGACTGGTCCAACTCCTGACCGGCACACCCTGCCTTCACGTACGCCCGTGTTCCGCCCATGCGTTGAGCGTCAGGCGCCGGTGGCGAGGGTGCCTGCCTTCACTTCGGCCAGGAACGCCGACCAGGCGCGGTTGCCGAAGACGAGCAGGGGCCCCTGAGCGTTCTTGCTGTCTCGTACAGGCATGACGTCCGGCACGCCATCGCCCACCTCAAGACACTGTCCGTTGCCGCTGCTGTGGCTACTTTTCCGCCACGTGAGCTGCTTGCGTTCGTGCTGCACTCTCAACACCTGCTCTCAGTCTCTCGCTTCTGCAACTCTAATCAGCAGATCAGCACTCTCGTCCGGTCCCAGTGCCACGGCCTGAAGATGCTCGAACATCGACTTGTAACGTCGCATTTCCGCTTCGGACTCCAGGAAGAGATCTCCGGCGGGTGTGTCCACGTAGACCAGTTCCGGGTCTGCGGGATCCGGGAAATCCATGTGGACGAAGTTGCCCGTCATGCCCGCGTGAGCGCCTCTTTCGAACGGGATCACCTGGATGGTGACGTTGGGCTCTTCCGTCAGCTGGAGCAGGTGCCTGGCCTGTGTTCGCATCACTTCGCGTCCGCCCACGAGGCGTCGCACCGCGGCTTCGTCCACGATGGCCCAGAGCTGAAGCGGGTCTTTCTTGGTGAGCAATGCCTGCCGCTCCACGCGGGCTTGGGCGCGCTGTTCCACCTCCTTCCTGCTGGCGGTCGGCAACACGCCTCTGACCACCGCACGGGCGTAGGACTCCGTCTGGGCAAGTCCTGGGATAAAGAGGGACTCGTAGTTGCGGATGGTGCGGGCTTCGCTCTCGAAGCCGATGTAGGCGGTGTACTCCTCGGGCAACTCCGAGTGGTACGGACGTAGCCAGCCCTGGTCGTGGAACAGTTCTGGACCGCCAGGAGATCGGCACGCTGCGCCTCGTTCGCCGCGTAGAGATCCAGAAGAGCGATCAGAGTCCGTTGTGGTGGGCCGGTGAGCGGGGCGGCGGATCGTGCCGTCGTGCTGCGTTGGAGCCGGCATCCGCGTTGTGTTTCGCTGGCCAGGGCAGAACTGCGTACCGCGCTTGCGGGCTGGGGGCTCTCGGAGTGGGAGGAGCCCGCGGTGCTCGTGCTGTCCGAGTTGCTGACCAACGCCGGGCAGCACGCCCAGGTTTCGCCGGGGCGGGAGATCGAGACCCGGTTCCGGCCGCTGGGCGACGGGGTGCGGATCGAGGTGCACGATGCCTCGGACATGCCGCCGGAGGTGCGCGAGCCGGAGCCCGGTGCGTGCGGCGGGCGGGGGCTGGTGCTGGTGGGTGCGCTGGCGGACCGGTGGGGTTACGGGGCGCGGCGCGGGCCCGGAAAGGTCGTGTGGGCGGAGGTCGGTTCCGTTAAGCTCGGACCATGACCTCCGTACCGTGCCGGAACTGGTGGCGCTCCTTCTAGGAGCGGCCACCTCCATCTGCACGGAACAGGGCCGTTCGAAACGGACGGCCCTCTTCTCTGCCCTCGTACGGGTGCGGATGCCGGTGGCCCCGGCGGGCCGTCCTCCACGCAACCACCACTCGCGAGGAGAGAGCCCCATGAACACCGTCACGGCTACCGCGACCGCCGAACCCACCCAGCGCCGCAGTGCCGAGCTGGAGCGGCTGATTCAGCAGACCCCCGACCGGTTCCGGGTGATGACCGGGGACCGGCCCACCGGGTCGCTCCACCTCGGGCACTACTTCGGCACCCTCCACAACCGCGTCCGGCTCCAGGACCTCGGTGTGGACGTCTTCGTGATCATCGCGGACTACCAGGTGCTCACCGACCGGGATCTCGCCGACCGGCTCTCCGAGCACATGGAAGGGATGCTGCTGGACTACCTGGCCATCGGGATCGACCCGGCACGCTCGACGGTCTTCAACCACAGCGCCGTGCCCGCGCTCAACCAGCTGATGCTGCCCTTCCTCAGTCTCGTCTCGGTCGCCGAGCTGAACCGCAACCCCACCGTCAAGGACGAGATCGCGCACTCCCGGCAGTCCGCCGTCAGCGGGCTGATGTTCACCTATCCCGTGCACCAGGCCGCCGACATCCTGTTCTGCAAGGGCAATCTGGTGCCGGTCGGGCAGGACCAGCTGCCGCACCTCGAAGTGACCCGGACCGTCGCCCGCCGCTTCAACGAGCGGTACGGGGCGGTCTTCCCGGAGCCGGACGCGCTGCTCTCCGCCGCGCCGCTCGTGCTCGGTACCGACGGCACCAAGATGAGCAAGAGCCGGGGCAACTCCATCGCGCTGGGTGCCGACGCGGATGAGACGGCCCGGCTGATCAAAGGCGCGAAGACGGATGCCGAGCGGCACATCACGTACGAACCGGAGACCCGGCCCGGGGTGTCCTCGCTCGTGCTGCTGGCGGCGCTCTGCATGGACCGCGATCCGCACGCCGTGGCCGAGGAGATCGGTGGCGGGGGTGCCGCCGCCCTCAAACGGACGGTGACCGACGCCGTCAACGGCAGGATGGCGCCGATCCGGGCCCGGCGGGCGGAGTACGCACAGGACATGGGGTACGTACGGTCGGTGCTGCGGGCGGGGAACGAGCGGGCGAACGCCGTGGCCGACGCGACGATGGCGGAGGTGCGGGCGGCCATGGGAGGCGTGCTCTAGTCGGGTCCTGTCGTCGGACTGCCCGCTGCCAGGCGCTCCGTGCCGCGACATCCAGGATCAGCGCCGCGATGTTCCAGGCGTGTCGTCCGCGCCGCTGCGGATCACGGCCCTCCAGAGGGAGTCCCGTGATCCGCAGGGCGGTGGCGCCATGCCGGGGCGTTTGCGCAGGCCGTGGACGGCTCCGCTCAGCGAGGCGGCGCATGGTCACCGCTCCCCAGCCCTCGGCCTCGGCGAGCTCGCGGGCCGCCGTGACGATCAGCCGGTGCCGTTCCGCTCGTTCGCGCTCGCGGCGATGGTGTGTGGCCGCGATCGGAATCTAGCGTTGCTAGACATTCGAGCGACACTGGGTCTAGCATCGAGTCGAATCCTAGCGATGCTAGAAAGTGCACTGGAAGTGCTGAACTCGCCTGCTCTGTCACCTTGTTGGGGGAAAAATGACGAAGCGTCACTTCGCTACCGCGCTGGCTCTGATCACCGGCGCCGCCGTGCTCTTCTTCGGACTCAACTTCCTGCTGAACCCCGAGGGCGCGCCCGACGGCTTCGGGATCGAACCCTGGCCGCAGGGCAACGCCGCGGGCTACTTCGTCGTCAAGGGCGTACGCGATCTCGCCGTCGCGGCCACGGTCTTCCTGCTGCTCGCACGGGGACAACGCCGGACCCTGGGCTGGGTGGTGCTCATCGACGCGATACTCCCGCTCGGTGACGCGTTCGCGGTCCTCACCCACGGCGGCTCGCTCACCACGGCGCTCGGCGTGCACATCTCGGCGGCGTCGGTCGTCCTGCTGACCGCCGTGATGCTGCTGACCGAACGCCCCGCCGAGGACTCCGTCGAGCGCTCCGCGGGCGCCTGACGGCGGGACGGTTCAGCGGTATGTCAACGAGCCGCGCCTGCGCAGCAGTTCGGCCAGGCCCCGCCGCGTCGCCGCGATCACCACGCGGTCCTCGGGGCGCAGTACGTACCCGGGGTGCAGGTCCCAGACCAGGCCCGACGGACGGTCCGGGGAGGCGGGGGTGGGTGTGGCCAGGTTTGGGCGGCGGTGCTCCGGCGGGGTGGCGTCCAGGGCGAGGACCCGCCAGGCGCCCGCCCGGAACGCCTGCTCCACCGTGCGGCCCTCCAGCTGCGGGTGCCCCGCGACCTCGACCGCGGCGAACAGCATCACCTTCCGCTCGACCGGGATCGCGCCCAGGATCTGCCGGCCCATCATGGCTACCGCGAAGGACGGAGCGGCCAGGTGGGAGACGGATCGGGAGCGGGTCAGGGCCTGCGGGTGGGCGGTGCGAAGGGTGCGGTAGACGGCGGTGGCGAACTCGTCGTCGAACAGGCGCAGGGCGACACGCAGGTCCGGCTTGACCGAGCGGGCGTACAGCGCGGCCTCCAGATTGGTGGTGTCGATGCTGGTCAGGGCGAGAAGTGCGCGGGAGCGCTGGATCTTCGCCGCCTCCAGCACCCCCTCCTGCGTGACATCACCGAGGACCACCGGTACGTGCAGCCGCCGGGCCACGGGGATTCCGCGCGCGTCCGGGTCGTTCTCCACGCACACCACGGGAATGCCGAGCTCACGCAGCCGGACGAGGACCCGCGTACCGATCTTGCCGAGGCCGAGCAGCACCACATGGCCGGACAGGCCCCGCGGCGGCCTGCGCAGGGACGAGGCCGTACGGAGCGACCCGAAGGCCTCCAGCACACCCGCCACGAGCAGCGGCAGCAGCATCAACCCGGCCACACCCGAAAGAAGTTGGATCACCTGACGGGCCAGGGAGTCGCGGATCGCCGGGTCACCCATCGCGAACAGGTCCAGCAGCGTCAGATACGCGGCGTGCAAGGGATCGTCGCCGGTGGTGAGCGTGGAGGCGACGGCGAGGCCCAGCACGGCCAGGCCGACACCCAGCGCCGACCAGCGCAGCCGCCGGGAGAAGAACTGGCTGAGCGGTGCGCCCCTGCCGCCCATCCGGGGCGGCGGACCGGCCGGTCCCGCCTGGCTGACCGCCTCCAGGACGACCGTGCCACGCCCCGTCGCGGCGGCCACCTGCCGTTCGTCGGGCAGGAGTTGAGGGCCCTCCTCGCCGCTGCTGTCGGAGCCCTCGGTGCCCGCCGGGTCATGGGTGGTGGAGGAGAGCAGCGCGAGGGTGCACAGGCCGGGGTCGGCGATCCGGCCGTCCTCGGGCGGGGTGCGTTCGGCGGCGCGCAGCAGCAGGCCCTCCGCCTGGATGACCTTGCTGGAGCCGGTGACGGCGGTCGCCGCGAGGGCGGGCGCGGCGGTGTCGGCGTCGGAGAGGACGGTGGTCGACGCGTCCAGCGCGGTCGGGTCCAGACCGGGTGCGGTGACGGCGGCGGCCTGGTCGAGCAGGGTCTCCAGATACTGGCCCAGCTTGCGGTTGTAGAGCCGGATGACCAGCCGGACACGGGGGTTGAGACGGCGGGCGGTCAGCGCGGCGCGGATATTGCGCTCGTCGTCGTCGTAGACCAGGGCCAGTGCGGCGGCCGATTCGACGCCCGCCTCCTCGAGGGCCTCGTCGGACGGCTCGGGCGCCTCCAGGATGCGTACCGCCTCGACCCCGGCGTTGGTGTCGCCGTTCCCGGGAGCACCTGCGGAACCGTTCCCGCCGTTCGCGCCGTTGCGGTTCATCGCCTGCGACATCCGGCCGAACAGCGCCGCCGCCCGGCCCCGCCCGGTCAGCGGCAGCTCCGGCCGGCGTGCGTCGCGCCCCGGCGGCAGAACGAGGGTGACCCGCTCCCCGTACACATAGCGCAGCTCCACGGCGAGCCGCTGGGCCAGTGCGTCGTCACCGCAGACGACCATGTGCCCGCTGAACGGGGAGCGTTGGGGCTGCTGGGGAAGTGTGGACACGGGACCCAGCATGCCTTGTTCCTCTCCGTCGCACCCGCCCGGTCAGTGATCGTCCTGCGGAACGGCCGGAGGCGGCGCCGCGTGCCGGGCCCGCGGGCCTGCGAGCAGATGGCGCGGGTCCGCGGCCCGGACGATCGCCGACTCGACCGCCGCGATCCGGTCCGCGAGCAGCCCCAGTGCGGCGACCGCTCTGGCGACGGGGTCGCCGTCCGGGGCGCCGAGCGCCTGGGTACGGACGTAGGAGGCGGTGATCGCGGACCAGCGCGCGGACTGCTCGGTGGTGAGGCGGCCGCGCAGCGCGGCGAGTTTCAGCAGGTTGGACTCCGCGCCCGTGGTCAGCGTCTGGGCCTCGCCCGCGTAGTGGTCGTCGATGACGGCGAGGAGTTCCGCGTCGTTCATCACCGGCACGATCCGCTCGGCGATCTTGTTCATGTTGCGGTACGAGCCCTGCAGCCGGAACGGCGGCTCGGTGCGCGTCGCGTCCGTCTGCGCGGCCGAGGCGATGTACGCGGCGTTCACGGCCAGGACCGTGTCCCGGGCGGTCAGCAGATGACGCAGTACCGCGACGATCCGGTCCACCTCGGCAGGCGTGTACGGGTGGTCGAGCCGGTCCGTGCGGATTGCGCGGTCCGTGCCGGAGGCGAGCCGCACGAGCAGGGCGAGATCTTCGCCAGAACGCCCGGCGAGCGGGGCCAGCACCGGGTTGGCGGTCAGCGCGTTCTCGACGAAGCTCAGCGCGAAGACGTCCTCGCGGCCGCTCAGCACCTCGCCGAGATTCCACACGTCGGCCCGGTTGGCGAGCATGTCGGGGATACGGAACCGTGCCCCCGACTCGGTGTACGGATTGCCCGCCATGCACACCGCGAACCGCTTTCCCCGCAGGTCGTAGCTGCGCGGCTTGCCATCCCGTACGCCCTCGACTCGGCGGGTGGCGTCGCAGAGCGGAATGAATTTCTGGAGCAGTTCGGGCGAGGTGTGCTGAATGTCGTCGAGGTAGAGGAGCGTGTTGTTGCCCGTCTCCAGAGCGAAGTTGATCTTCTCGATCTCCTGGCGGGCGGTCGCGGTGCGTGCCTGCGCCGGGTCGAGGGAGGTCACGTCGTGGCCGAGGTTCGGCCCGCTGATCCTGACGAGGACCAGGCCGAGCCGGTCGGCGACGTACTCCATGAGCGTCGTCTTGCCGTAGCCGGGCGGTGACACGAGCAGCAGCAGGCCCTGCGAGTCGGTGCGCCGGTCGGCGTCGGCGGTGCCGAGCTGCTTGGCGAGGCTGTCGCCGATCAACGGCAGGTACACCTCGTCCAGGAGCCGGTTGCGGACGAACGCCGACATGACGCGCGGCCGGTGGTCGTCCAGCCGCAGCCGGGCCCGCTCGGCGGCCACGAGTTCGGTGCGCAGGCGCTGGTAGGCGCGGAACCCGGGGACGGTGGTGGTGCGGAACCGGTCGGTGCGGGCGAGGAGTTCATCGAGGCGGACGGTCAGCCGGCCACGGTCGATGCGCGGGTGGGTGCCGAGCAGGCCGTCCACGGTCGCGGTGAGCGGCGCCTCGCACTCGTACCGGGCGAGCACCGGCTCCGGGCAGAGTTCCACGGCGACGGCCTCCGCCAGATCGCCCGCGTCGATCTCCGTACCGCTCGCGGCGGCGTACGAGGCGAGCCAGCCCTCGACCAGCTGGCGCCGGGCGCAGAAGTCGTCGTGGAGTGCGGCGAGGTCCTCGTCGTACGCGGAGGATCCCGTCGTGCGACGGAACTTGTCCAGGAACGTGCGGGCGGTGGCGCTCGTGACGAATCCGGCCGGGCCGCTCGTCAGCTCCTCGAAGAGGTACGCGGCGACGGCCCGGGGGTCGTCGCCCCGGATGACGTCCGCCCACTCCTCCTGAAGACCGGCGATGGCCGGGGCGAGGCCGAACGTCTCACGGGCACGGGCCAGCGAGAGGGCCCGCCGGGTCCAGGATGTGCGCCGGACCTCGTCCGTCCCGTACGCCCAGAACAGCTGCGCCGCCGCTCGTACGGCGGGCGGACAGCGCAGCAGTCCGGCCCCGGCGTGCAGCCTCAGCAGGGTGGTGAGGATGGCGGTGGCGTCCTCGTCGTGGACACCGCGCTGGTAGCCCTCGTCGTAAGCGGACGCCGCCGACTCCCTTACCAGTAGCGTCAGTTCGGCAGTGTTCAGGGCGCCGAGGGTGTCGGCGCCCTGCTCGTCCAGGAGCCGGGCGGCCAGATGCTCGGCGCGGCAGACGTGCGGGGACTCCGAGGGCAGCGTCTGGTCCCAGTACGGGCGGGTCGCCTCGAAGGCCGGGTCGGTGACCGGCGCCCGGTAGTCCGTGCCGGTGAGGGCGAACGCGAGCCGGTCCCCGTGCGGGACGAGCGTCAGGTCGAAGGGCTGGGTGTTCACGGCGAACCGGTGCCGGCCGAGACGGATCGTCGCGCCCCCGTCCGCGTACAGCTCACTGCGGTCGCGCAGGGCCCGCCCGGCCTCCTGGCGGGCGGCCAGCAGCTGCCCGTCCAGCTCCTCGGCGCGTACCGGGTCGCCGAGTTCCCGCAGCTCGTCCGCCGTGCGGCGGACCTTGGCGACCATCGGGTCGGAGGCGAAGTAGGTGTGGACGGCGTCCAGGTCGGGCAGGGCGGCCAGCCGTCGGGACACCGTGTCGAGGACCCGGGCCGCCGAATCCGCCAGCCGCTCCGCCCGCCGGGCGCGGGCGTCCTGCAACGTCTGCTTACGGGCCGAGAACGCCTCGTACACTTCCGTCCGCCGCCCGGCCAGCTCGGCGAGGAAGTCGTCGAACTCCGCGAACCGCGACTCCAGGTTCTCCAGCTGGAGCAGCAGCCTGGCCAGTTGCTCGTCACAGGCGTCCGGGGTGTCCGCGGCGGCCAGCGCCCCCGTGACGGCCTGCCCGAGCAGTGCGAACTCGGCGGCGAACTCCGCGCGGCCCTCATGGTCCAGGAGCTCGCGACGGCGCGCGTCGAGGGTGGCGCGGGCCCGGTTCACCCCGCCGAGGACCTCCGCGATCCGCTCCAGGATCGACGTACGGACCGTCGCGTCACCGATGTCGAGCCCGGCGACGACATCCGTGACGGTGCTCAGGCCGTCCGTCATCTCCGTCAGCCGGTCGCCGAGCGCCGAGGCGTCCACGACGGTGGTGAGCGCGGACGCCTCGGCGGCCAGGCGCGCGATGTCCTCGTGGTAGCCGGCGAACGCGTCGTCCCGGCCGAGGAACGCGACGGCGCGCCGGTCGGCCGAGTCGATGTCGGCGGCCGTGTCGGCGCTCAGCGCGGCGATCCGCTCGGTGTCGGCGTACCGCATCTCGGCGAGTGTCGCCAAATGGCCCTGGACACGGCGGAGTTCGGTGAGCTGGGTGACCCAGGCGGCGGCCGAGCGCGGGGCCTCGCCACGGATGCGGCGGACGAGTGCGGTGAGCCGGTCGGCCGTCTCGGTGAGCGCCTCGGCGGCCTGCCGGGTCAGCTCCTGCACCGTGTCGAACTCGGCGAGGACCTGCTGGGCGGTGGCCCGAAGCTCCGCCAACGGGGCGGCCAGTTCGCCGAGTGCGGAGTCGGTCAGCCAGTGGTAACGGTCGGTGGCACGGGTACAGTCCGCGACCAGCTGCGCGTACACGGCGGCGGTCGGTGTCGTCTCGGCGGCGCCGTGCGCGAGCGCGAGGCAGTCGGAGATGCCACGCACCAGATCGGCGTTACCGATCCGGGCGAGCGGACCGGCCTGGGCGGGCCGGGAGGCGGCGTAGGTGTCGGAGACGTACGGGGTCTGCCAGCGCTGCAGCGGGTGGACCCGGGCCGGTTCGTCGCCCGTGGCGGTACCTCGCAGGAGGACGAGCGTGCCGTCGTCGAGCAGGGCGTGGCCGCGGCCCTGGAGGGGAGTGGCGACCTCCTGCCGGATCAGGTTGTAGGGCAGGAGCAGGCTGCGGCCGTCGTCGGGGGAGCGGAAGGCATACAGGACGTCCTCGCCGTTCGGCGAGCGGACCGCGCCCTCGAACACCGGGTCGGTGAGCGGCTCGGCGATGTCGAAGGTCTTGGCGGTGCCGGTGGTGAGGTAGTAGCCGCCGGGGAAGATGATCCCCTGGTCCTCCGGGAGCCGGTGGCAGGCGGGACCGATGAGGTCCAGGCGCAGGACCGTGCCGAGGAGTGTGTTGAAGACCAGATACCGCCAGGACTCCTCGTTGTACGGGCGGACGCGGAGCAGGACCAGCGGGCCGATCACGGCATGCTCGACATCCGCGTCGGCGAGTGACTGGAGGGGTTCGGTGACCGGCTCCTCGTAGATCCCGTCGGGGGTGTCGGTGTCGTTGACCGTCTTGACGGTGAGGGTGCCGCCGAGTGTGTCGACGAAGAGGACGGCGTCCGTGCCGACGCCGTCGCTGTCCTTGCCCACGGCGATGTGCGGGTGCCGGCCGAGGACGTGGGCCTCGCGGCCCGCGACGGTCCAGGTGAAGTCGTGCGACGGCGGGAAGACGTGATCGCGGTCGCCGCGCGCGTCGAGGAACGCGCCGGGCGAACCGTCCGGGGCGAGCGCCCAGCGCAGCACGCGGATGCCGTCGGCACTCTCACCGGTACGGAAGACGGCGAGCAGCCTGCCGTCCACGCGGCGCAGCCGCAGGAGGCGGGCGTCGCGGTAGTAACGGTGCAGGGCGGTGAATTCGCGTACGAAGGCTTCGTCTTCGAGCAGACCGCCTTCGCCGTGGAGCGCCTCCTCCAACTCGGGGCCGTACAGGGCGAGTACGTCGCCGACCTCGGCTTGTTCCGCTGCCCCCGGGCCCCGTTCGAACCCGAACAGCAGCCGGCCGCCGACGGACACCAGGTCGCGGGGTACGGACGGCTGCTCGGTACGGATCTGCTCGGTGCCGGTGAGCCGGAGCTCGGTCGACCCGAACTCCGCTGTGCGCCGCGCGTTGAGCGCCTCGGCGCGGCTCGCGAGATCGGCGGCCCGGGCGGTCAGCCTGCGGCGCAGCACGTCGTACGTCCCCGCGTCCACGGGGCCGCCGGCGGGCGGTGCGGTCGTGGTGTCGGTTTCCATACGTACGGCTCTCCCTACGAGGTGTGTGGTGCGGGTGCGTCCCGCTGCCGGGGCGTGTCCTCGATCTCCCCCATGCCTTGAGGGCATGGGGGGGGACCCCCTTGACGGGCTTGATCGGTCCTGCCCGTCCGGCGATCGAGGTCCGCTCTATGCGACCGGCGACCCGTTCCGCGATGCGGGTACGTCGGACGCCCCCGCCACCGCCGACACCGGCACATCCGCAAGACCCAACTCCTGTGCCGCAGCCAGCAGCTGCTGCACCTGCCCCGGCGCGACCCCCGCCCCCGGCGCCCGCATCATCCGCATCAGCAGCGCCGATACCGTCAGGTTCTGCACATCTCCCGTCGACACCGACCCCAGCACCCGCGTCAGATCGTCCGTGAACGACGACGTGCCGTTCAGCCACGGCCCCGCAAGCGCCTTCGCCGTGTCCGAGTTCTCGACGAACCCGTCGAAGCTCTTGCCCATCGAGATGGACGAGACGAGCCGGTCGAAGAAGACCGACTCCCCGCCGACGATGTCGATGTCGGCGTTCTCCAGACCCGTCGCCAGTACCGTCGCCTGCGCCTCGGCGACCTGCCGCTGCACATCGAGCCCGGCCAGCCGGATCTCCTTCTCCGCGGCCAGCCGCAGCCGGTACTCCTCGTGCCCGCGCGACGCGTCGTCCAGCGCCGCCATCGCGGCCGCCTTCTCGGTGAGCCCCGCCGCCTCGGCCTTCAGCTTCTCGCCGATCATCGCCGCGTCGGCCGTCGCCTGGGCCTGCGTGCCCTCCGCTGCCGCGAGCGCCTTGAGCCTGGACCCCTCCGCCTCGGCCTTGAGACGGGCGGACGTGGCCTCCGCCTCGGCGAGACCGGCCTTCTCGATGACGTCGGCCTCCGCTTCCCGTACCTGAATCTCGGCGAGTCCGGGCGCCGCGGACTCCGCCTGGATGCCCTCGGCCAGCCGCAGCTTCGCCTGGGCGTCCAGGTCCGCGGTCTTCAGCCGGGCCTCGGCGAGCGTCAGCTGCTCGGCGGCCAGGTGGGTGGCCGCCGCTTCCGCGGCCTCCGCGGCCTTGATGTCCTTGACCAGCTTCTCCTGGGCCTCCGCCTCGGCGGCGATGATGACCGACCTCCGGGTGCGCTCCGACTCCTCGACGGCCCGCAGCGTCTTGATGGACTCCTCCTGCTCGGCGACCGTACGGTCCACGGCGATCCGTTCCCGGATCACATCGGCGACCTCGCGGCGCTCGGCCTCGACCTCCTTCGTCGCGGCGATCCGGTTGAGTTCGGTCTGCCGCTCGCGCCCGATGACCTCGATCAGCCGGTCCTTCTCGATGCGCTCGTTCTCCACGGCGATGACACGCTCACGGTTCTTCTGCGCGACGGCGATCTCCCGGGCCTGGTTCTCGCGCTGGATGCCGAGCTGCTCCTCGGTACGGATGAACGCGGTCTGGGCGCCGAGCCGTTCCTCCTCCTGGACCCGGGCGGTCGCGGCCTCCTCACGGGCCCGCAGCGTCTCGACCTCGCGGCGCTGCTTGATCTCGGCCTCGGCCTGCCGGCGCTCCAGCTCCAGAATGGTCTCGCGGGCGTCGACGTTCTGCCGGGTGATCTCCTTCTGCTCGGTGCGCTGGTACTCGTTGGTGCGTACGTGCTCGATCGCCGTCAGCTCGGTGATCTTGCGGATGCCCTGTGCGTCGAGGATGTTGGCGCCGTCGAGCTGCGTCATGGGCGTCTGCTCGAGGAAGTCGATCGCGGCGTCGTCGAGGTGGTAGCCGTTCAGGTCCGTACCGATGACCCGGATGATCCGGTCCCGGAACTCCTCGCGCTTGGTGTACAGATCGACGAAGTCCAGCTGCTTGCCCACGGTCTTGAGCGCCTCGGCGAACTTCGCGGCGAAGAATTCCTGGATCGCGACCTTGTCGCTGGCCCGCTCCGTACCGATGGACTGGGCGACCTTGATGACGTCCTCGACGGTCTTGTTGACACGTACGAAGAAATTGATGTGGATGTCGGCGCGGATGTTGTCCTGGCAGATCAGGCCCTCGCGCCCGGTGCGCCGGATCTCGATGGTCTTCACCGAGATGTCCATGTACTCGGCCTTGTGCAGCACCGGCAGGACGACGGCCCCGGTGAAGGTGACATCGACCTTCTTGGTCTTGGAGATGATCAGGGCCTTGCCCTGTTCCACCTTGCGGAAGAGCCGGCTGATGACGAGAAGCAGGGCGACGGCGATGAGCAGGACGACGGCTACGAGCACACCGAAGCCCAGGGTGATGGCATCCATGACAGTCCTTGGCGGCTGGTGAGGAAGGTGGAGAGGTCAGAGGTTTTTGTCCGGATGGCCGGACGGCGGGGCGGCCGGGTGGCAGGGCGGCCGGGTGGTTTCGGCGATGCGGCTGCGACGGGCGGGACGGTCAGCCGGAGCGACGCGGGGTCCGGCGCGCATCCGGGCCGGTACCCGGGCGCGGCTTCGGTGGTCCTGGGTCCAGCGCCTTGTCGTACGGCGAGACCCAGAAGAACTCGCCCTCGTCGTCGTACGCGTACAGAAGCCCCGCACTGCCCGAGGTGAGAACCGCGTCGTCCGCCGGGCCGAGCAGCCTGACCTGGACGATCGCGGTGGAACCGTCGGCCGCCGCGACCTCGGCCTGGCCGAAGTCGGAGCTGACGGAACCGGTACGGATCGTGCAGACCCGGCCGAGGAAGTCCTGCCGCGACGGAGGGGGCTCCTCCGGGAAACGCCGGCGCACCAGACGCACCAGCACCCGCATCACGGCCCAGGCGGTCAGCAGCGCCCCGGCGAACACCGCACAGGCGAGCCACGCGCGGGTGATGCCGGTGACACCGCTGCGGTGCAGCAGGACCGTACCGGCCAGGCTCGTGAACCAGCCGACGGCGACCATCACGGACACCGAGACGGTGACCGGCACCCCGCCGATCCCGGCCATGCCGGTGTCGAGGTCCCCGTCGAAGGAGTGGTGGTCGGCCGCACCGGCCAGCACCAGGAGCCAGAAGAAGACGACGACGACCAGGGCGGCGCCGAACAGGACGGCTGGAAAGGCGGTCGCCGCACTCAGGAACTCCTGCATCGGTCCGCCCCCTGTTCCTTGCGGGCGGTCCGGTGGTGATCCCGGTGCTGCGGTACCGCACAGAGCGGTGCCGCAGCAGCCGGGTCTTCCCCCGTATCCCCCGTGTTCCCCCGGTTGGTGCTGATCGATCGTGTCACTCGGGGCCGTGCAACGCACTGCCGGAGTCCGGCAATCTTTGTACGTCCTTGATGCCGGGCACCGGCACCGGTCGGTATGCGTTGGGTGAGTGTCAACGTCGCGTCAGGAATTGAGGAGTGCGCGTGCCGGAGCCGGAGATTCCCGACGAGTATCTGAGGGACTACGCCCACATTCTGGCCGATGTGGCCGCCACCGGCCGCCGACTGACCCGGGACGAGCTGGACACCCGCCGGCTCCTGGGCCGGGAGGCGGCCGAGGCCGGGTTCCAGCTGCGCGCCCTGGTCGGCCTCCATCTCGCGGCGACCCGCACCGCCTGGCCGCGGGCCGCCTTCGCCGATGACGCGTCCACCGACTCCGTGCTGGCCGCGGTCGAGCAGGCCGTCGACGCCTTCGCCGAGGGTTTCGAGCGGGCCCAGCGGCTCACCGTCCGGCGCGAGGAGGCGGCGCGCCGCGAGTTCATCGACGATCTGCTGTACGGGCGCAGCGATCTGGGCCGGCTCGCCGAGCGGGCCACCCGGTTCGGGCTGCGCCTCTCGCGCGCCCACGCGGTCGCGGTGGCGACGGGCCCGGAGGCGTACACGGAGACCGACCCCGTGCCGCGCACGGTCGAGGCGGCGCTGCTCACGCGCTTCAGCGGCCGGAAGATCCTGATCACGACGAAGGACGGGCGGCTGGTCTGTATCGCCCCCGGCAGCCAGCCCGATGTCCTGCGGTATTTCGCCAAGCAGTCGCACGCGGCGACGGACGGCGGCCGGGTCGCCGTCGGCCGCCCGCACCGGGGCCCCGGGGGCGTCGTCCAGTCGTACGACGAGGCGCTCGACGCACTCGATCTCGCGGAACGGATGGATCTGGACGATCCGGTGCTGTACGCCGCCGACCTGCTGGTCTATCCGGTGCTGACCCGTGACCGGCAGGCGATGGCCGATCTGGTGCGCAGTCAGCTGGGCCCCCTTCAGCAGGCGCGCGGCGGCGCCGAACCCCTCCTGAAGACGCTCGCCGTCTACTTCGACGCGGGCTGTGTGTCCGCCGAGACGGCCCGTCGGCTGTCGCTGAGCGTGCGGGCGCTCACCTACCGGCTGGAGCGGATCCATCAGCTGACCGGTTCCGACCCGTCCGACCCGATGCACCGCTACACCCTGCAGACGGCGGTCATCGGCGCCCGGCTGCTGGACTGGCCGGCCAAGGAGGTGTGACGTGACCCGCACAGACCCCGCACCCCTGACGCGATGCTGATGCGTGCTGCGGGGAGCGGGGTCTCGGAAGGGAGTGGCCGGAGGTGCGCATCGGGGGAGTGGCACACCTCCGGCCTGCCGGGCACGGGCCGGTGGTCAGTCGGTCCGCGGTTGATCCGGCGCCATGGGGGGTGGGACCGGGTGGATCCGGTCCGTCGAGCAGGGGTAGGCTCAGAGCCTGTCGGGTGCCCTCCGACCGGGCGGCCACGCCCTGGCACGCAGGCTTCCCGCGTTGTCGTCAGTCACCGACTCCCCCATAGCTGAAGGCATGGGGGGACCCCCTTCGCGTCGACTCCCTCCTCCGCCTTGGAATCGCACGCACCAGACCGCGTCCGCTATCCGATCGGAGGCCACCCGACAGGCTCTCAGAGGTCGAACTCGTGCGGCGGGAGGTCGAGCGCGAAGCACGCCTCCCGGACGACGGCCTGCTCCGACTTGTCGAAGTCGCCGTCGGCACCGCCGATGACGATGCCGATCTGGATGACGGCACGCGCCTCGGCAGGCTTCTTCTTCGCCTTGCCGATCTCCTGGAGCACGCTGACCTTGCCGAAGGCGAAGTCGGCGGTGAGCTTGTTCACGTAGTCGTTGAAGCGACGCTGCAGATCGTCCGCCGGGAAGTTCTGCAGAACCTCGTTGGAGGCGATCAGCGAGGCGACACGCTGGCGCTCGGACGGGTCGATGGAACCGTCGGCCGCCGCGACCAGGGCGCACATGGCCATGCTCGCGTCACGGAACGCGCCGCTCTTCAGGTCGTTCTTCTTCGCTTCCAGCTGCGACTGCATCGACGAAGCGGATTCCTTGATCCGATCCCACAGTGCCATGACGTCTCCATACGTTGCGTTGCGTTGTGTTGCCGGAATGAATTCCAACTCTACAGACGTGTAGAAGTTAGCAGGACGGGCGCCCGCTGTGTCCCGCAAACGTCAGTAAGTAGGATGCTGCGACGCCGCGGCTGACGCGGTATCGCAGAAGGGCGGACCCCAGATGGACTCGGCCAGGCCCGGCCACCACCCGGACAACGAGCCGCCCCACGAGGAAGTGCCCGACGCCGTGAGCCCCGGTCCCGTACGCCCCGACAGCCGGCGGCTCCGCAGGCGCGGGCAGGGCGAACTGGAGGCCCAGGTCCTCGCCGTACTGCACTCGGCGAACGGCCCGGCGACGGCCGGCTGGGTGCAGGAACATCTCGACGGCGACCTCGCGTACACCACCGTCATCACGATCCTCTCCCGCCTCTACGTGAAGAACGCCGTGACCAGGTCCCGCGAGGGCCGCTCCTACACATGGACGTCCGCCTCCGACGAGGCCGGTCTCGCGGCCCTGCGGATGCGCCGCGTACTTGACGGCGAGCGGGACCGGGACGCCGTGCTCGCCCACTTCATCTCGGCCCTGTCCCCCGGTGACGAGGAACGGCTGCGCGCGCTCCTGGCCCGCGCGGCTGCCCCGGACGACCCGGATGCCCCCCTTGGCACGGAAGGCCGATAGCGGTTCGATGGGTGTCTTCGTCTATCTGCCGCTCGTGCTGCCGCTGACCGCACTGCCGATCGCGCGCCTCGCCGAACAGCATCTGCACCCCCGCAGCGCGACCAGGCTGCTCGTCGTCGTCGGCACGCTGCTCGCTCTGTGCAGCACGCTGTGTCTGGGCCTGCTGGTGGTGGTCGGTACGGCACAGCTCCCGGGCAATCCACTGCCGGACAGCTGGTCGGACGCCCAGGTGCGGGACACGGTGCCGTACGAGGTGAACGCGGGCATCGTCGCGATCGGCGTGCTGGCGGCGCTGATCGGAGCGTGCGGGTGGACGGTGTACCGCCATGTGCGGCTGCGTATCCGTGCCGGCCGCGCCCTGTCCGCCGCGTCTTGCGTCGTCTCGGACGATGTCGCCGTGCTCCCGGATCCGGAGCCGTACGCCTATGCGCTGCCCGGCAATCCGGGCCGGGTCGTCGTCTCGACCGCGATGACCCGGTGTCTGGACGCTTGTGAGCGCCGGGCCCTGATCGCCCATGAGCGGGCCCATCTGGCCGCCCGGCACCACCGCTATCTGCTGGCCGCCCAACTCGCGGCGCGCGCCAACCCGTTCCTGCTGCCGTTGCGCACGGCGGTGGCGTTCAGCACCGAACGATGGGCGGACGAGGAGGCCGCGCGCACGGTCGGCGACCGGCGGGTGGTGGCGGTCGCGGTCGGCAAGGCGGCGCTCTTCTCGCACCGGGCCCCGGACGCCTCGGCAGGCTTCGCCGCCTTCGCGAGCTCCGCTTCGGTGGCGGGCCCCGTACCGCGCCGGGTGGCGGCGCTGCTCGCCCCGGTTCCCCAGGCCCGGCTGTGGCCCCCGTCGTCCGCCCATGCCGCCCTGGTGGCAGTCGTCGCGACGACGGGCACGGTGGTCTCGGCGCTTTCGTCGCTCAACGCGGCGGTGACGCTGGTGCGGATCCTGCACGCGGCGACCCCGCTATGAGCCGTACGAAGAAGACCGGCTCGCCGGCAGCCGTCCGCGCTCGCGTGTGCTGGGCGCGCGGGGCGCGTACCGATTCGAGTACCACCGGCCGGCGCGGTACAAAGAGGCATGGCCGCGCATGAACAGAGACGTGAGGACCGGCCCCCGGACCGGGACGGGGACGATGGCGTCGACGAGGTGACGCGCGCCGTACTGACGGCTTCCAGGCTGCTCGTCGCCGTCTCCGCACGTTCACTCGCGGCGGTGGAGGACAGGGTGACGCTGCCCCAGTTCCGGCTCCTTGTCGTGCTGTCCACGAACAGGAACGCCAAGCTGGTGACGCTCGCCGAACGGCTCGGGGTGAACCCGTCGACCGCGATGCGCATGCTGGACCGGTTGATCGCCGCCGGTCTCGCGGAACGGGAGGTGAACCCCGCCAACCGCCGCGAGACGGTGCTGCGGGTGACCTCCGAGGGCCGCCGGCTGGTCGAGGACGTCACGGCGGGCCGCCGCCGCGAGATCGCCGGGATCGTCGAACGCCTCGCCCCGGAGCAGCGCACCGCCCTGATCGACGCGCTGACCGCGTTCGCCGTGGCGGGCGGCGAACCGCCCGTGCCGGGGGACGGCCCGGACGGGTACCCGCTGGGCTGGACGCCCGACCTCCCCGCCCGCCACGACGTCTGATCTCAGAGCCTGTCGGGTGACCTTCGATCGGAGAGCGGACGCGGCATGGTGCGTGCGATTCCAAGGCGCCGGGACGGCCTCGGACGGGGTCTCCCCTGCTCGGCCGGAGTTGAGAGCTTGGGGAAGGAGCTACTGGGGCATTTCGGCAACGCCGGAGGGCCCCTGGCCCTTAAGGCCCTTGAGGCCTTGGGGGAGTGCGTGCCAGGCCGTGGCCGCCCGGCCGGAGGGCGAGACCGAGCTCCGCACCTCGGCGAGCGGCCACTACTCCGGCCGGTTCATGCTCCGGCCCCTTCCCGGCACCGTCCCGTCGTTGCAGGCGCGTCTCGTGGCGGTGACCCTCGCCGATCACGCCGGTGCGGCGCTCGACACCGCGGGCCCGGTCCTGGACCGCTGACATCACGGTCATGGCCCCGCCCGGCATGCGCACACGTACGTACGGTGCACGCCACCGGGGTCGGCGGCCCCGATTCCAGCGCGCGGGGAGGCGGTCGGCTGGCTAGCGTGAAAAGCCGGACAACCCCACCGAGCACGAAGGAGTCGACGTCATGGCTGTACACCCGGAGGGCGCGCCGTGCTGGGCCGACGCGATGTTCCCCGACCTCGACGGAGCGAAGAGCTTCTACGGTGATGTGCTGGGCTGGACGTTCGGCGAGTCCTCGTCCGAGTTCGGCGACTACACGCAGGCGTACGCCGAAGGCAAGGCGGTCGCCGCCGTCGTGCCCCCGATGCCCGGCCAGGAGGGACAGCCGGCCTGGTGTCTGTACCTCGCCTCGCCGGACGCCGCCGCCACCGCCGCGAAGATCCGCGAGAACGGCGGCGAGACGCTGATGGACCCCATGGAGGTGGGCGAGTTCGGCACGATGCTGCTGGCCCGCGACCCCAGCGGTGTCACCTTCGGCGTGTGGCAGGCGGGCAGCCATGAGGGCTTCGAGTCCCAGGGCGTGCCCGGTGCGTTCTGCTGGGCCGAGGTCTTCACCCGGGAGCCCGAGAAGTCGGACGCCTTCTTCTCCGCCGTCTTCCCGTACAGCATGGTGAAGATGGACGATGACGCCGTCGACTTCAGGATGTTCAACCTCGGCGACAAGACGGTCATGGGGCGGATGAAGATGGGCGACGAATTCCCGCCCGAGGTGCCGCCGCACATGAATGTGTACTTCACCGTCGTGGACTGCGACGCGGCCGTGGCGAAGGCGACCGAGCGCGGCGCGATTCTGCGGTTCGGCCCGATGACCATGCCCTTCGGCCGCTTCGCCGCGCTGACGGACCCGCAGGGCGCGGCGTTCTCCGTGATCGACGTCAACACGACCGAGGGCGAGGTGCCCAAGACGTCCCCGGTGTCCTGACCGGCCCGGGACCATGCGTCCCTGCCCCGGCTCACCCCCCGGCGCGCGGCACCACCAGCCCGGATTCGTACGCCGCGACCACCGCCTGGGTGCGGTCGCGCAGACCGAGTTTGTTCAGGACGCGGCTGACGTGGGTCTTGACCGTCTCCTCGCCGACGCTCAGCCGGGCGGCGATCTCCGGGTTGGACAGTCCCTCGGCGATCAGGCGCAGTACCTCCGTCTCACGCGGGGTGAGCGCGGTGAGCGGGGCGGTGGGTACGGCAGGGGGCCTGCGACGCAGGCGGGCGAATTCGCCGATGAGGCGGCGGGTGACGGTGGGCGCGAGCAGGGCCTCGCCCGCGGCGACCACGCGTACCGCGTCGAACAGGCGCTCCGCGGTGACGTCCTTCAGCAGGAAGCCGCCCGCCCCGGCGGCCAGCGCGTCGTAGACGTGCTCGTCGAGGTCGAACGTGGTGAGGATGAGGATGCGCGGGCCGCCGCCGTCCGGGGCGGCGGCCCGGATCTGCGCGGTGGCATCGATGCCGTCCGTGCCAGGCATCCGGACATCCATCAGCACGACGTCGGGACGCTGTTCGGCGCAGACGCGTACGGCCTCCGCGCCGTCGGAGGCCGTACCGACCACCGTGAAGTCCGGCTGGGTGTCCAGGAGTCCGGCGAAACCGGCCCGTACCACCTCGTGGTCGTCCACGACGACGATCCGTGTGGTCGTCGCGGTCATCGCACGGCCTCCTTCGCGCCGGCGGGCAGCCGTACTTTGACGAGGAAGCCGCCGCCCGGCGCCGGACCCGCACGCAGTTCGCCGCCGACCGCCGCGACGCGCTCGCGCATGCCGAGCAGGCCGTGACCGGAGCCCCGGGTGCCGGACCGGCCCGGTACCGGCCCCGGGCCGTTGTCCCTGATGCGCAGGTCGAGGGTCTGCGGGGCGTAGCGCAGCTCGACGTCCACGGCCGCGCCGGGAGCATGTCTGCGGGTGTTGGTGAGGGCTTCCTGGACGATCCGGTACGAGGTGAGCTCGATGCCCGGGGCGAGCGGGGCCACGGGGCCGCTGACGATCAGCCGGGTGCTCGCGCCGCCGGCCGCGCGGGCCTCGTCCAGCAGCTCGTTGAGCTGGGTGAGGCCTGGCTGGGGTTTGCGGGTGACCGGTGGTGCGCCCGCGTCCTCGCGCAGTACGCCGAGCAGTCGGCGCATCTCCGTCAGCGCGGCGCGTGCCGTGTCGCCGATGTCCAGCAGCCGTTTCGCCCCGGTCTCCGGCATGTCCGGGGTGGTGAGGCGGGCGGTCTCCGCCTGGACGGAGATCATCGAGATGTGGTGGGCGACGACGTCGTGCAGCTCGCGGGCGATGCGGGCCCGTTCGCCGCGCGCCGCGTGTTCGAGGAGCGTGTTCGCGATGGCCCGTTCGGTGGCGTCGCGGGCCACCGCCTCGGCACGGGTGCGACGGCCGTTGCCGTCCGCGACCGCCGCGGCCGCGAGTACGGCGGCCGACACGGCGTACACGCGCAGTCCCCTGTCCTCGGGGTCGGTGAGCGCCACCGCGACGTACGGCAGCACGAGCAGCACGGCCAGGCGGCGGGAGCCGCGGCTGCCGAGGTGGCGCAGTACCAGCAGCTGGGCGACGAGCCCGGCGAGGGTCAGGTCCCGGTAGCCCGCGAGTGCCAGGAGACTTGCCGCGGTGGCGGCGGTGGCCGCGGCGGCCGGGTGGACGCGCAGGAGCGCCAGCGGCACCGTGGTGCACAGGCCGAGCAGTATGGCGAGCGGCAGCGTGAGCGGAAGGTCCGACGGCCCGGCCGCGGCGCGGACGGCGCTCTCCCCGGCCGCGAGCAGCCCGAGCGCCGCCGCGGCTGCCGCCGGGCCGTCGGGCGAGGCGGCGATCCTCCGCGCCCTCCGCATGATTCCTTCGCTCATGCACGCCATTGTCACGGCGCCGGCGCCCATTGGCGTCCCCCTGACCAGCCGTCCTCGCCATCCCCCACGCGGGGGATGCCGACAATCCGCCGTCCCCCGTGCAAGGGGCGTTGAAGAACGCTCCGTCGCGTGACGACCGCGGGCCTGCCGTCTCCCTAGCCTTCTGCACCATGGAAGCAACCGTGGCAGCAACCATCCAAGTCCGGGGACTGCGAAAACAATTCGGACAGACCGTCGCTGTCGACGACCTGTCCTTCACCGTGCACCCCGGCCAGGTCACCGGCTTCGTCGGACCCAACGGGGCGGGCAAGTCCACCACCATGCGCATGCTCCTCGGTCTGGACGCGCCCGACGCGGGCAGCGCCCTGATCGGCGGACGGCCCTACGCGTCGCTGCGCCGGCCGCTGACCGAGGTCGGGGCCCTGCTCGACGCGGCGACCGTGCACCCGAGCCGGCGCGGCCGCGACCATCTGCTGTGGCTGGCGCACACGCACGGGCTGCCGGGCCGACGGGTGGATCAGGTGCTGGAGCAGGTCGGCCTCGCGACGGCCGCGCGGCGGCGGGCGGGCACCTACTCGCTGGGCATGCGGCAGCGGCTGGGGATCGCGGCGGCGCTGCTCGGCGACCCGCCGGTGCTGCTGCTCGACGAACCGGTCAACGGGCTCGACCCGGAAGGCATCCGGTGGATCCGCGGCTTTCTGCGGGCGCTGGCCCGCGAGGGCCGTGCGGTGCTGGTCTCCAGTCATCTGATGAGCGAGCTCCAGGACTCCGCCGACCATCTGGTGGTCATCGGCCGCGGCCGGCTCATCGCCGACACCTCCGTGGCCGAACTCCTGGCCGCCGCCTCCGGCGACCGGGTCGCGCTGCGCACCTGCGCGCGTACGGACGCCATGTCGCTGCTGGCCCGGGAGGGCGGGACCGTCGCCGCCAACGGGCCGGACTCACTGACCGTCACCGGCCTGCCCGCGGAACGGATCACCGCACTGCTCGGCGCGGCCGGGGTGCCGTTCTCCGAAGTCGGCTCGGACCGGGCGACGCTGGAGGAGGCGTACATGGAACTGACCCGGGACGCGGCGGAGTTCCGGGCCACGGAGAAATTCCCGGCCGCCACCGCCCGCGACGGCGAGGAGTTGGCCTCGTGACCGCACCCACCGTCGCCCCCTACCGATCCCCACTGCCGCCCGCCCGCGACGGATTCCCGCAGTTGCTGCACTCCGAGTGGACCAAGGCCCGCAGCGTGCGCCGGTGGAGCGTCACTCTGCTCGCCGCCGTCGTGATCACCGTCTTCGTCTCACTGCTCTCCGCCCTCAGCGGCAGCTTCGACGTCAACGGCAGTCCGCCGCCACCGCCGAAGGGCCCGGACGGCACGCCCGTCACCGACAGCTTCCCCTTCGTCCACCAGCAGCTGACCGGCGACGGCAGCATCACGGCCCGGGTGTCACCGCTCACCGGCCGCGAAGGGCATATCGCGCCCTGGGCCAAGGCCGGGGTCATCATCAAGGCGAGCACCGACGCGGGATCGCCGTACGCGGCCGTCATGCTCACAACGGGCCACGGGGTCCGGCTCCAGTCGGACTTCACCCACGACACACCAGGCAGCAGCGCCTCCGGCACCGAACCGCGCTGGCTGCGGCTCAGCCGCTCCGGCAGCGTACTCACCGCGTCCGAGTCGGCCGACGGCAAGAAGTGGACCGAGGTCGGCAGGGCCACCCCGGCCGGACTGCCAAGAACCGTCCAGGCGGGCCTTTTCGCGGCCACGCCCGAACTCGTCACGGTGCAGAGGCACTTCGGCTCCACATCCGTCGGCGGCGGTCCGTCCGAGGTCACCGCCTCCTTCGACCGGATCACGGTCGAAGGCGACCGGGGCACGGCCGACGACGGCGACCGGGGCGCGGTGGTCGACGGTGACCAGGGCACCGGCACCTGGCGTCAGGACCGGGTCGGTGCCGATCCCACCAGGGCCGCCGGGAGCCCGGACCGTTCGGCGCAGACGGCCGGCACCTGGACCCTGACCGGCTCCGGCGAGATCGGCCCCCTGACCCCGGACGTCGATCTCACCCAACGGTCCCTCAGCGGGGCCCAGATCGGGCTGATCCCGCTGGCTGCGCTGGGGGTGCTGTTCATCACCACCGAATACCGGCGGGGCCTGATCCGCACCACGCTGACGGCGGGCCCACGCCGAGGCCGGATGCTCGCCGCCAAGGCCTTCGTGCTCGCGGGAATCGCCTTCCTGACCGGGCTGCTCGCCGCCGTGCTCTCCTTCCTGCTCGCCGAACCGGCACTGCGGAACAACAGACCCAACCCCGGGGCGTACCCCGAGGCGGCGCTCACCGACGGCCCGGTGCTGCGTGCCGTCCTCGGCACCGCCCTGCTGCTGGCCGCCGTCGCCGTGCTGGCGCTGGCCGTGGGCGCACTGCTGCGGAACACGGCCGCCGCGGTGACGCTGATCGTGGTCGTGTTCGTACTGCCGATGGTCCTGCTCGCCGGGCTGCCCGTCGGCACGGCGCACTGGGTGATGAAGGTGACGCCGCTCGCCGGGTTCGCCGTGCAGCAGACGACACCGCGATACGACTTCGTGAGCACCGTCTGCCTGCCCGGGGACAGCTGCTACCCGCAGGGCCCGTGGGCCGGACTCGCGGTGCTGTGCGCGTACGCGGCTGTCGCCCTGGGCCTCGCCATGTGGCGGCTGCGCAGGCGGGACGTATGAGGGGCGCCCTGCACGCGGAGTGGACGAAGCTCCGCACTCTGCCCAGCACGTGGTGGCTGCTGCTCGCCGTCGCCGCACTCACGGTGACGCTCGGCGCGGCGGCCACCGGCTCCGTCTCGACCGACCAGTGCCCGTCCCCGGCCGAGTGCCACGAGGACACGGTCAAGCTCTGCCTGACCGGTGTCTGGCTCGGCCAGGCGGCGGTCGCCGTCCTCGCGGTGCTGGCGATGAGCAGCGAGTACGGCACGGGCACCATACGCGTCACGCTGACGGCGGTGCCCGGCCGCGCCCGGGTCCTCGCCGCGAAGGCGACGGTCGTCACCGGGGCCGCCTTGGCGGCGGGCACACTCGCGGTCCTCGGCTCACTGCTGGCCGGCCGTCTCCTCCTCCCCGGCAACGGCTTCGGCACGGCCGCACTCTCCTTCACCGAGCCCCCGACCCTGCGTGCCGCCGCGGGCTCGGTGCTCTACCTGGCCCTGATCGCCCTGCTCTCCCTGGGGACGGCGACAGTTGTACGGGACACGGCCGGCGCGATCACGGCCGTGCTGGGCCTGCTGTACGCCTTTCCCGTGGTGGCGCTGATGGTCGCCGACGAGACCTGGCGGGAGCGCCTGCAGGAGTTCGCCCCCTCGTCGGCGGGCCTGGCGGTCCAGGCCACCCAGAACCTGGACGCCCTGCCGATCGCCCCCTGGCCGGGCCTCGGCGTTCTTGCGGCCTGGGCGGGAGCGGCGCTGCTGGCAGGGGCGGCGATGTTCCGGCTGCGGGACGCGTGAGGGGCGGGTGCCCCGGCTTCCTCACGCCCCCAGCCGCTCCAGCAGAGCGGGAAGACCGGCGAAGGAGTCGATCACATGGTCCGGGGCGCCGTCGGCCGCCCGGTGTGTCTCGGGGAGGTACTTGCCGGTCCTGACGAGTACGCCGGTGAGCCCGGCGCGCTGGGCGGCCAGGACGTCGGACTCGATGTCGTCGCCGACCATCAGGGCGTGGGGCGCGGTGGCGCCGAGGTGTGCCAGGGCCGTGGCGAAGAACGACCCGGCGGGCTTGCCGGTGATCTCCGCCTCGACGCGGGCGGCTCGCTCCAGTCCCAGGAGGAAGGCGCCGGTGTCGAGGTCGAGCCCGGCGGCCGTGCGCCAGTACATGTTCCGGTGCATGGCGACGAGCCGGGCGCCGCGCTGCACATGGCGGAAGGCGCGGTTGAGCGCCGCGTAGGTGAAGGCGTCCCCGGCCCCGCCGAGGACGACGACATCCGGCGCCCGGCCATGAGCCGAACCGGACTCCTCCTTGTCCTCGTCGACGAGTGTCACGCCCGTCAGATCGTCCCGGACGTCGCCGGTATTGATCAGCAGGCAGCGGGCTCCGGGATGGTGTTCCCGCAGGTGAGCGGCGGTGACGGCGGGGGCGGTGAGAATGTCGTCGGCGGAGACGGGGAAGCCCTGGCCCACCAGTTTCTCGGCGATCGTGGCGCGGGTGCGGGAGGTGGTGTTGGTGACCAGCGCCAGCGGGAGACCCGCCTCGCGCAGCCGCTCCATGGCCGCCACGGTGCCGGGCAGCGCCTTCCAGGACACCGTGAGCACACCGTCGATGTCGATCAGGACCGCTCCGATTCGTCCCATGCAACCGACCCTGCCCGAGTTGCGCGGCCGCCGCACATGGAGTTGTTTCGGAGTAGGGAACCAGGCGGGGTGCGTACCCACGTGGTCCCTCACTCTCCCCTGGTTGGGGGTGGACAACCGTGCTGTTCGTCGATCGCGAGGATGCGGGACAGCAGCTGGCCGAGGCGCTGCGGCATCTGGAACGGGAGAACCCCGTCGTGCTGGGTCTGCCCCGCGGCGGAGTCCCGGTGGCCTTCCAGGTGGCGCAGATGCTCGGCGCCCAGCTCGATGTGATCGTGGTCCGCAAACTCGGCGTGCCGCACCACGAGGAAGTGGCGTTCGGCGCCATCGGCGAGGGCGGGGTGCGGGTCATCAACGAGGACGTCGTCAGCCACCTCTGGGCCGGGAAGCAGGATCTCGCGGCGGTCGAGCGGGTCGAGGCGGCGGAGCTCGTACGCCGGGCGCAGACCTACCGCGCGGGCAGGCCTCGGACGCCGCTCGAGGGCCGGACCGTCATCGTCGTGGACGACGGCGTCGCGACCGGCGCCACGGCCGAGGCCGCCTGCCAGGTGGTACGGGCGCAGAACCCGGCACGTCTGCTGGCGGCCGTACCGGTGGCGCCGCCGGACGCGGTCGCCCGGCTGCGGCAGTGCGCGGACGAGGTGGTGTGTCTGTCCATGCCGCGCCTGTTCTACGCCGTCGGCGAGTGGTACCGGGACTTCTCGCAGACCTCCGACGAGGAGGTCATATCCCTGCTGACACAAGCCCGGTACACCGGACAGGTGCCGCCCGGCAGCGACTGAGAGCCTGTCGGGTGACCTCCGACCGGGCGGCCACGCCCTGGCACGCACGCTTCCCGCGTTGTCGTCAGTCACCAACTCCCCGATAGCTGAAGGCATGGGGGGACCCCCTTCGCGTCGACTCCCTCCTCCGCCTTGGAATCGCACTCACCAGACCGCGTCCGCTATCCGATCGGAGGTCACCCGACAGGCTCTGAGCGGCCGACGGCCGGGCCGTCCCCGTCCGTGAAGCAGGCGGAGCGAAGGACGTCCGCGACTGCGCGGAGCCGCCCCCCACCGGGCGCCGCCCCGCGCGGTCCATTCAGTCCGCGCAGTACGTGTCCTGCTCCGGCCGCGTCCCCGTCGTCAGGAACGTGGTGACCGCGCGGTTGCCGCAGGCATTGCCGTTGCCCAGGTAGAGGCCGTGCCCGCCGTGGTCGACCGCGACCAGGCGGGCCCGGTCGCCGAGGGCCTCGCGCATCTTCAGGGCGCCGGAGTACGGGGTCGCCGGGTCACGGAGGCCCTGGATCATCAGGATGTTGGACGGTCCCTCGTCCGTGATCCTGGTCGGCCGCTCCACGGGGGCGTCCTTCCAGAAGGCGCACGGTGTGACGTTCACCGGCATTCCGGCGGTGAGCGGGTGCTTCACGCGGTCGGCGGCGACGGCGCGCCGGTACGACGGGATGCTTCCCGGCCAGCGCACGTCGTTGCAGATCACGCCGATCGTGACCGCCGCGTCCTGGTCCGGCATCGGCCCGGCCAGTTCGGCGGGCAGGACGGGCTTCACCGACGCGTCCCGGGCCTCCTGAACGAGCCCGGCCAACCGGGCGAAGGCACTGTCCCTGTACAGGGCGAGCTGGATCGCCTGCCGCAGCCGGTTGCCGGTCAGCGGGACGCCCGCCGTGGTGGACTCCTTCGGCTCACGGTCCAGTCGCGCCGCCAGCTCCAGGACCAACGGCTGTACGTCCTCGGCGCGTTCGGCCAGCCGCAGTCCCTCCGCCTCCCGGGCCGGGTCCGCGGCCCATCGTGCGAAGTCGGGGAAGCGGTCGTCCGCGCCCACCGCCATGTTCGCCAGCCAGCCCTGCTCGACGCGCGACGGGTCGGGGTCGCCGCTGCTGTCCAGCACCAGGCGGTCCGTGTGCTGCGGGTACTTCTGGGCGTACACGGCGCCCACATAGGTGCCGTACGAGCTCCCCCAGGCCGAAAGCTTCTCCTCGCCCAGCGCCTGCCGGAAGCGGTCGATGTCCCGCACCTCGTTGGCCGTGGTCAAGCTCCGCAGCAGCGCTCCCCCGTTGCGGGCACACGCTTCTGCGATCCGCCGCGACCGCTCCACGTTCTCGGTGATCGAACCGTCGGCGGCGGGCCAGGCCCGCAGATTCACCAGCTCCCGGTCCTCCGGGGCGAGCCCGCAGCTCGCCTTCGTGCTTCCGCCGGTGCCGCGCGGGTCGAGGCTGACGATGTCGTACTGCCCCGCCGTCTCCCGCTGTAACTGTTCCCCCTTCTGTGTCACCCGCTGCACCCCTGACGAGCCGGGGCCACCGGGGATCACCAGCAGCGTCCCGCGACGGGCCGAGGGGCGGTCGCTGCGCACCCGGGTCACCGCGAGGCCGAGCTGCGGGCCGTCCGGCCTCCGGTAGTCGAGCGGTACGGGCAGCTCGGCGCACTCCTGCGCGGCGGGGCCGCCGTCCTCGGCACACGGCTGCCAGTCGAGCGCGGGGACGGAGGCGGTGGCGGGAGCGGCCGTCCCGGCGGCACCGTCGGCGTGGGCCGGCGGGGTGACGGCTCCGGTCAGCGCGGTGGCGGCAGCGGTGACGGACAAGGCGATGAACGCGGCGGATCTGCGGTAAGTCGTCATGCTGCAAGCCTTGTTGAGCCGAGGCTCCCGGCCCATCCGGGAGGCATGACGGTACGGGGTGGGGTTAGCCCCCGAACTCCCCGCCCGAAATCAGTGACTGCGCCTGCCGAACAGCAGCTTCCACGGTGCGAGGGCGGACTCGATCTGCACGCCCAGACCGAGTTTCGATTCGCCCTCGACCCGCTCCTCGAACCGGATCGGTACCTCGACGATCCTCAAATGGCGTTTGACCGTGCGGTAGTTCATCTCCACCTGGAACGAATAGCCGTTGCTGCGGACCGAGGACACATCGATCGCCTTCAGTGCCGATGCCCGCCAGGCCTTGAAACCGGCGGTGGCGTCCTTCACCCGCAGCCGCAGGATCGCGTTCACATAGAAATTCGCCCATACGGAGAGCGCCTTGCGGTGCCAGGGCCACTCCGTGGCGAGCGAACCGCCCGCCACATAGCGGGAACCGATCACCACGGCGGCATCCCCGGCGAGCAGTGTCTCGATCATGACCGGGAGTCTCGACGCCGGGTGGGAGAGGTCGGCGTCCATCTGGACCACCACGTCCGCGCCCTCGGCGAGTGCGCGGGACATGCCCGCCACGTAGGCGCGTCCCAGCCCGTCCTTCTCCTTGCGGTGCAGCACGCCGACCGTTTTGGCGGTGTCGGCCGAGAGTTTGTCCGCGACCTCGCCCGTGCCGTCCGGCGAATTGTCGTCCACCACAAGAATATGCAGGTCGGGCAGGCCCAGATCCATCAGGAGATTCACAAGGACGGGCAGGTTCGCCCGCTCGTTGTAGGTGGGCACGACCACCACAATCTTCGGCGAGGTCTTCTCCACGGCCATTTCCTCGTGCCCCCTTGAGGTGCTCTTGCGTCCCCCTGCGTCATCCCCGGATGTTCTCCCGTTCGTTCCCCGGTTCGTTCCCCGTGCAGGATCGCGCGAGCCTAGCATCCGGTCATCCTGACCCGACGGAAAGCGGAATGCTTCATTCTGCTCTGCGTCCGCCGAACGAAGCACCTCGA
The DNA here is from genome assembly GCF_044741025.1 of Streptomyces sp. NPDC088246. Taxonomy (NCBI): domain Bacteria; kingdom Bacillati; phylum Actinomycetota; class Actinomycetes; order Kitasatosporales; family Streptomycetaceae; genus Streptomyces; species Streptomyces sp. NPDC088246. The sequence continues at coordinate 43,241 of NZ_JBIURV010000011.1, read as the reverse complement.
ATTCACCACGAGAACTGCAGGTGGCGCCGGATTCCCGGGCCGCTCGTCACACTTTCTCCCCGGCATCCGTCAGTGCAGTGGAGGCGCGGCGGGAACGCGGCCGCGACGGATATCGAAGGAGAGTCATCACATGCAGGCACGTATACAGAACCCGGCCGAGATCATTCCCGAGGCGTTGCCGCCCCTGCTGGGCCTCGTCAAGGCCATCAACAAGGGCGGCCTGGCGGAGACGACTCTCGAACTCGTCGGTCTGCGGGTGAGCCAGATCAACGGCTGCACCTTCTGCGTCGAAGGACACGTACGCAACGCCAGGAAGGCAGGTGAGAGCGACGAGCGGCTCTTCGCGGTGTCGGCCTGGCGGGAGGCGCCCTACTTCACGGACGCGGAGCGGGCCGCGCTCGCGCTCGCGGAGGCCTCCACCCGGCTCAGCGACCGCTCCGACCCGGTGCCGGACGACATCTGGAACGCGGCCGCCGATCACTTCACCGAGAAGGAGCTCTCGGCCCTGGTCCTCTCCATCGGTCTGACGAACCTCTTCAACCGCATCAACGTCACCACCAAGCAGCCTCCGGGCAAGACCTGGTAGGCCTTCGTCCGGGCCCTCGGGTCCCGGACCGGAGAGCCGCGCCGCCCGGCGCCGTCAGCCGACGGCTTCCGGGCGGTCTCCCTTTTCGGTACTGAGTGGCGGGTGACGGGCCCGACACGCTCCTTCGGGGCGGCGGCGATAGCCTGGTGCGTGTAGCAGGCAGGAGACACGTGCGCATGGGAGCCCGCAATCCCCAAGGTTCCGTCGTCGCGGTGGTCGCGCTCGGCGGTGCGCTCGGAGCGTGCGCCCGCTACGGGGCGGCGCTGATCTGGCCCACCGCCCCCGGCGGCTTCCCCTGGACGACGCTGGTCGTGAATGTCGTCGGCTGCGCGGTGATCGGCGTGTTCATGGTGGTGATCAGCGAGGTGTGGGCGGCGCACCGGCTGGTGCGGCCGTTCTTCGGTACGGGGGTGCTGGGCGGGTTCACCACGTTCTCCACATACGCGGTGGACATCGAGCGCCTCGTCGACGCCGGCCGGGCCCGTACCGGCCTGGCGTATCTGGGACTGACACTGTGCGCGGCCCTTGCGGCGGTGTGGAGTGCGGTGTGGGCAACCCGCCGCGTGCTGGCGTGGAGGCAGTCATGACGACGCCGAACACGGAACGGGCACTGCGCCTGACGGTCTTCGTCGGCGAGTCCGACGGGTGGCACCACAGGCCGGTGTACACGGAGATCGTGCACCGGGCGCACAAGGCGGGGCTGTCGGGCGCGAGTGTGTTCCGCGGGATCGAGGGGTTCGGCACCTCGTCGGTGATCCACACCCAGCGGCTGCTCTCACTGAGCGAGGACCTGCCGGTGGCGGTCGTGATCGTGGACGCGGAAGAGCGGATCCGTGCGTTCCTGCCGCTCGTCGAAGAGCTGGTCACGGACGGCGGTCTGGTCGTCCTGGACAGCTGCGAGGTCGTCCACTACGGCGACGACCGGGAGCGGAACCGGTGAACTGGCTGCTGGTGATCGTCGGTGCGGCGGTCGGAGCACCCCTGCGGTATCTGACCGACCGGGCGGTGCAGTCCCGGCACGACAGCGTCTTCCCGTGGGGCACCTTCGCGGTGAACGTGACCGGATCGCTGATCCTGGGCCTGCTGACCGGCGCGGTCGCGGCAGGCGCCGCCTCCTCCCACCTGCAGCTGCTGCTCGGTACGGGACTGTGCGGGGCGCTCACCACGTACTCGACCTTCAGTTACGAGACGCTGCGGCTGGCCGAGGACGGGGCGAAGTTCTACGCGGCGGCCAATGTGGTGGCGAGCGTGGTGGCGGGGCTGGGCGCGGCGTTCGCCGGTGTCTCGGCCGCCGAGGCGCTGTGGTCGTAGGTATCGGCCGAGGTCGCGAGGCAGCCGTTTTGGCGCAGACCGTCGTCGGGACGGTCGGCGTCCCCTGCCACCGCAATGCGAGGCGATGGCAGGGGAACGCCGTTGAGGAGGAGCCGTCACCGACGCCGGGCGATTCAACCCGTTCCACGCCGACAGCGGTCCGTCAGCCGCCGACCCTAGGCACCCGGCCCCTCCCGGACCGCACACCACGCCAACGGCCAGCCCGGCGCCACTCCAACAGCAGGCGCCCGGGATGCTCACGGGGGCCCGGGCCTCACCCGACCGGGGGCCTTGATCCACCCGTGGCCTTGGTCCAAAGGGCGTCCGGGGGAAGTGATCTCCGTACAATCCGAGAACGACGTGACCGGCACGGCCAGAGAGCGCGAGGTTCCTCCAGTGGCAGTCAGCAGCACCACTTCGTCGTCGCGCCCCGTCACCGTCGTCACCGGCGGCAGCCGCGGGATCGGTGCCGCGACCTGTGTCCGTCTGGCATCCGAAGGGCATGACCTCGCCCTGGGCTTCGTGAGCAACGCCGAGGCCGCCGAGCGGACCGCGGCGGCTGTGCGGGCCGCGGGAGCGCGCTGTGTCACGGTGCGGGTGGACACCGCCGTGGAGGCCGATGTGGAACGGCTCTTCGACACGGCTGCCGCACAGCTCGGTCCCGTCACCGGGCTGGTCAACAACGCGGGAGTGACAGGCCCTCTCGGCCGTCTCGTGGACACCTCCACCGAGACGCTGCGCCGGGTCCTGGACGTGAATCTCCTGGGCTGTCTGCTGTGCTGCCGCCGGGCCGCGAAGGACATGGCGGCCAGTGGGTCCGGCGCGATCGTCAATGTCTCCTCGGCCGCTGCCACCCTCGGCAGCCCCGGGGACTTCGTCCACTACGCCGCCACGAAGGCGGCGACGGACGCCCTGACGATCGGGCTGTCCAAGGAACTGGGGCCCGACGGAATCCGGGTCAACGCGGTCGCCCCCGGCATGATCGACACCGAGATGCATGCCACCGCGGGCGACCCCGGCCGCGCGGCCGCGGCCGCGGCCGGCATCCCGCTCGGCCGCCCGGGAGCTGCCCCGGAGATCGCGTCCGCCATCGCGTGGCTGCTGTCGGGCGAGGCGTCGTACGTGACCGGGGCGGTGCTACGGGTCGCGGGCGGACGATAGGCCGGGGCGCGACGGGGCGGGGCCGTGGACCGGGGCCACAGGCCGCCCCCACCGTCCCGCGCGCCCGGCGCTGTGCAATTCATGGAGTCTTCGCCCGGCTGTCGCCCCTACGGACCGGTTCCTCCCCCGCCCCGCGGCTAGCTTGCAGACGATCACCCCGACGTTCGTCCCCCGCGGAGACATCCATGTGCAGCCCCCTCCACCAGCCCGACGGACCGCTTCTGCCCGGCGCGAGCCGTCGTACGTTCCTGCGGGCAACCGCGCTCACCGGTGCCGCCACCGCAGCCACGGGGCTCGCGTCCGCCACGCCCGCCGCGGCGCTTCCCCAGCAGAACACCGGTGCCGTCACGGCCGGTTGGCGGCCCGACCCCGAGAACCCGAGGTTCACGCTCGTCGTCATGCCGGACACCCAGTACCTCTTCGACGGGGCGAGCATCGACAAGGCGCCCGTCGAGGCGTCGTTGCGTTACGTACTCGATCACGGGCGCGACGAGAACATCGTCTTCCTGTCCCATCTGGGCGACCTCACCGAGAGCGGCCAGGCAGGCGAATTCGCGGCGATCGGAGAGGCGTTCGGGCTGCTCGACCGGCGGCGGGTCGGCTACAGCGTCGTCGCGGGCAACCACGACATCAAGTCGTCCACCGACGACCAGCGCGGCCGCACGCCGTACCTGGACACCTTCGGCCCGCAGCGGATGCGGCGCCTGCCGACGTTCGGCGGGGCGACCCCGGACGGCTACAACACGTACCACCTGTTCCGTGCCGCCGGCCGAGAATGGCTGGTACTGGCGCTCGACTGGCGGCCGTCGGCGGCCGGGCTCGCCTGGGCGAAGGACGTCATCGCCCAACACCCTCACACGCCGGTCATCCTCACCACCCACGAGCTGGTGTACGCGGACGCGGACGGCGACGAGGCCGAACTCTCCGACCACGGAAAGCATCTGTGGGACGAGCTGATAGCCGGGCACGACCAGATCTTCCTCACCCTCAACGGCCACTACTGGCCCGCCGGGCGCACCACCGTCAAGAACACCGCGGGCAACGATGTCCATCTGCACATCACCAACTACCAGAACCGCTACTACGGCGGCAGCGCCATGATCCGCCTCTACCGCTTCGACCTGGCCAGGAACAGCATCGACGTGGAGACGATCTCCCCATGGATCCTCGGCCGCGCCGGCGAGAGGCTCAACGACCTGGAGCGCGGCGAGATCGAACTGACCGGTCCGCAGGACCGCTTCGCCGTACCCATCGACTTCGAGAAGCGCTTCGCGGGCTTCGCGCCCGTGCCCGTGCGCGGTCCCCGCCCGGCGAAGCAGCTACTGATACCCGGCACCGTCGCCTACTGGCGCTTCGACTCCCCTTCGCACCAGGACGGTTTTGCCGCCGACGCCGGCCTGCGCGTCCCCGACCTGTCCGGGCACCGCAACGACCTGGTGCGCGAAGCCGTCCCCGGCAGTGCTTCCGACGCGCTGCGCTGGTCCACCGCCCACCACCCCGACCAGCCCGGTCACGGCAGCCTCTACTTCGACGGCTCGAAGCCGCCGCTGCGGGGCGCGTATCTGCGTACGGAGAACAACGCACCGCTCAACACCAAGACGTTCAGGTCCGGTTACACCATCGAGGCCTTCCTCCGCCTCCCCGCCGACTGGGACGCCGGACGCAACGCCTGGAGCGCCGTGCTCGGCCGCCGCGGCACGCTCGGGGCGGCCGGCAAGACCTCCGGCGACCCGGAGGAGCCCGTCGCCACCCTCTCCGTGTCGGACGGCCCCGGGCTCCAGTGGGCGGCGGCGCCGCTGAACCAGCCGGGGGCCGTCACCAACTGGAGCCATGAGCTGCTGCGTGAGCGGTGGTGGCATGTCGCGGTCGTCAACGACGCGAAGCACACGACGATGTACGTCGACGGCTGCATAGTCGCCCGCAACCCCGCCACCCGAACCACCGGTCTCGCCACCCTGGGCCTGCCCTGGCTGCTCGGCGCCTACGAGTACGGAGGCAGGCTCGACCAGTTGATGCACGGCTGGCTCGGCGACATCAGGATCGTCGAACGCGCCCTGCCCGTACGGGACTTCATGATCGCCTGAGGGCCGCAGCCCCCGGGATCACGCCGCCCGGTTGGTACGGCGCTGCTTGGCAGCGGCGCGCGCCTCCGACGTGGGCAGGTCCGAGCAAGGCGCGACTGCCCGGACCGGACGGGACTTCATGATCGCCTGAGGGTCGCAGCCCCCGGGATCACGCCGCCCGGTTGGTACGGCGCTGCTTGGCAGCGGCGCGCGCCTCCGACGTGGGCAGGTCCGAGCGGCGCGACTGCCCGGACCGGACGGGACGGCTGCGCCGGCCCCGGGACGGCGCGCCACCGCTCCTGGGCCGCTCGGTCAGCGGTGCGGTGATGGTGACGGGCACCCCCGAAGGCGTCTGCGCGCCGGTGATCCGGCTCAGCTCGGCCTCGCCGGAGCGGACCTGGGCGATCTTCGGGATGATCCCGGCGTCGGCCATCAGACGGGTCATCTCACGGCGCTGGCCCGGCAGCACCAGCGTGACGACGCTGCCGGACTCACCGGCGCGGGCGGTGCGTCCGCCGCGGTGCAGGTAGTCCTTGTGGTCGCTCGGCGGGTCGACGTTGACGACCAGGTCGAGGTTGTCGATGTGGATGCCGCGCGCCGCGACGTTCGTGGCGACCAGCACCGTGACGTGCCCGGTCTTGAACCGGGCCAGGGTGCGGGTGCGCTGCGGCTGGGACTTGCCGCCGTGCAGCGCGGCGGCCCGCACCCCGCTGTTGAGCAGATGGTCGGTGAGCTTGTCCACGGCGTGCTTGGTGTCCAGGAACATGATCACCCGACCGTCGCGGGCCGCGATCTCGGTCGTGGTGGCGTACTTGTCGGCACCCTGCACGTAGAGCACGTGGTGCTCCATCGTCGTCACGGCGCCGGCCGCCGGGTCGACCGAGTGGACCACCGGGTCGTGCAGATAGCGGCGGACCAGCAGGTCGACATTGCGGTCCAGGGTCGCCGAGAACAGCATCCGCTGGCCCTCCGGCAGCACCTGGTCGAGCAGTTCGGTGACCTGCGGCATGAAGCCCATGTCGGCCATCTGGTCGGCCTCGTCGAGGACGGTGATGGCGACCCGGTCCAGCCGGCAGTCGCCGCGCTCGATGAGGTCCTTGAGCCGGCCGGGTGTGGCGACGACGACCTCGGCCCCGCCGCGCAGTGCACTGGCCTGCCGGCCGATCGACATGCCGCCGACGACGGTGGCCATGCGCAGCTTGAGCGAGCGGGCGTACGGGGTGAGCGCGTCGGTGACCTGCTGGGCCAGCTCCCGGGTGGGGACGAGAACGAGGGCCAGCGGGCGTCGGGCGTCGGCCCGGTTACCCGCGGTACGGGCCAGCAGGGCCAGGCCGAAGGCGAGCGTCTTGCCGGAACCCGTCCGGCCGCGGCCCAGCACATCGCGCCCCGCGAGGGAGTTCGGCAGGGTGGCCCCCTGGATCGGGAACGGCGTGGTGACGCCCTCGGCGGCGAGCGCCGCCAGCAGGGGCGCGGGCATGTCCAGGTCCGCGAAGGCCTCCGCGGCGGGCAGCGCCGGGGTGATGGTCTTCGGCAGCGCGAACTCGCCCTGCTTGGCCGCGGGCCTGCGGCCGAAGCCGCCGGAGCGCCGGTCGGGCGCGCCGTAACGGCCGCCGCCCTGTCCGCCCTGGCGGCCCGGGGACTGCGAACGGAACCCGCCGCCGGAAGCGGTGGAGCCACCGGAGCGGGTGCGGGAGTATCGGTCGTTCGAGCGAGCTGTGCGATCGCGGTTCATACAGAACCCTTCCTCGATATGGCGCGTATCGAGGAATTCACTGGGCGACGAGCGGCGCAGGAATCGCAAGAACGGGCCGTTGACATACGTGTACCGAGCCCGGCTGCGAAGAATGAGCCGTACCGGACGCGGGAAAAACAACGAGCTGGGGCCCGCACCCGAAGGTGCGGGCCCCAGCTGCGCAAATGCGTCACAGCGCGTCAGCGCCGGAGCAGCGGGATCAGGCGGGGGTGATGTTCTCCGCCTGCGGGCCCTTCTGGCCCTGCGTGACGTCGAAGTTCACCTTCTGGCCTTCCTGCAGCTCACGGAAGCCGCTGGAGGCGATGTTCGAGTAGTGGGCGAAGACGTCGGCGCCGCCGCCGTCCTGCTCGATGAAGCCAAAGCCCTTTTCCGCGTTGAACCACTTGACGGTGCCAGTAGCCATGTTTTTATCTCCTTCTGGGGGCAGTGCCCGGGGATTCGCACTGTGCGAATCCCGCGTCGCCGCGATGATTACCCCATCCGGAACAAAGCACCGGAAAATACAAAAGCACGCTCATCGACACATTAAGTCGAAGAGAGCACTTGAAGTCTTCGGGAACCACAACTGCAACTGCTTCCACAGTAGCACGGCGGAAGCATCCGGGCGCGGCGAGTAATTACACTCCACCGGATACGCCATAAACCCTTGTCGCACATTGCATGGAATCCTGCGTCGACGGCAGTAGATATTCACCCGTCGTCGGTGCCGCGTTCCCCTGCCCCCGGCGCCACGAAACGGGGCGCACGCCCGGGTCCGCCTCCTCAGGTGCCCGCCGCCCCGCCGGATTCCGTCGCGGGCCGGCGCAGTTCCGCGTTGAGCCGCAGGGCCTCTTCGAGCTGGTCCTCCAGGATCACGATGCGGCAGGCCGCCTCGATCGGTGTGCCGCCGTCGACGAGTTCACGGGCCCTGGCCGCGATTCGCAGCTGGTAGCGGGAGTAGCGACGGTGGCCGCCCTCGGACCGCAGAGGGGTGATCAGGCGGGCCTCACCGATCGCCCGGAGGAAAGCGGGCGTTGCGCCGATCATCTCCGCGGCGCGGCCCATGGTGTAGGCGGGGTAGTCGTCGTCATCGAGCCGGTCGGTGGCGTGCGGAGGGGTTCCTGTGGGCATTTGCACCTGCCGCGTATCGCTGACTTCGTTGACCGAAAGAGAAAATCTCATTGTGCGAGCCATCGCTTCTATCATAGCCGCGACAGATTTCCCTGGTCCGGGCGGGGAAATTAGCTGCCTCGAACCGTGCAACCGGTCGGCTCCCCACAGCCGCACCCCGCAGACGCGCCCCGCATCGTCCGGTTGATCCGGTACGACACAGGTCCGGTACGGCGCGGGTCCGGCGCCGCGGCCCGCACCCCCAACGCCCACTGACCGGTCGGTCAGTTGATGGCGACCTGACCAGCAGTCATAATGTACGTGTAGCCCTTCACGCATCCCCCGTCGTGGAGGGCTACACCCATATGCGGACCATGCCCCTTCTGTCCGCCGACGACTTCACGGGCAGGAGACTCCCCTCGTGGTCCCCTACCCGTGTTTTTTCGAGTTAACAGTGACGTAGAGTGTTTGCGCAAGCCCGCTCCCGTACAGCGTCCCTTACCGCCTCCCACACCGAGGACGCCACGTCAGGGTTGGTTACAGTACGAGCCCGTTGACCGAAATCGAAGACCGTGCGGCACCGGTCGGACGGGGCGGATACGTGGGGGCCGGATGGACAGCGGCGAGGAACGCGCGCCGGAGCTGCGGACGTTGCAGCAGAAGGTCGAGTACATGGTCGAGAAGACGTTCCCCGGTCAGAAGATCTCGGGGCGGGTCTTCGCCGACCTGGTCAAGGAGCGCGGCGGGTCCCTCTCGCACAGCTACTTCTCCAACATCCTCGCCGGAAAGGTCACCCAGCCGTCCGAGGACATCCTCAAGGCGCTCGGTCTGGGCTTCGGCGTGGACTGGCGGTTCTTCAAGGAGGAGTCCGAGGTCGTCGATGATGTCGTCGCCGGTCTGCAGTTTCTCGCGAAGCGGCGTACAGGGGAGATAAGCGGACTGGCCGGGCGCGGCCTCGACGAGGACGGTCTCCCGCCGGAGCTGCTGCAGTTCGCGCTCTCCCTGCTGGAGGGCGCCAGGGGCCGGCGTGGCGCCGGCGGCGCCCACGGCGAGCCGGAGAAGTAGGTCTCCATGTCCCTGCGCGAACTGCGGAAGGAGTGCGAGGCCGGGCTGGCCGACCTGCCCATCCCCGCCCCCTTCTCCATCGACGCACTGGTGGCGAACATGGAGGCGGCCCGTGGCCGCACCATCGTGCTGCACGAGATGCCCGACCGGCTGGCCCGCGTCAACGCCGCCTGCGGTCTGCGGCTGAAGACCGGTGGGACCAGCTTTGTGCTCTACCGGCGCCGCCCGACCGCGTACCGGACCCAGCACGTCATCCTGCACGAACTGTGCCACGAGTGGTTCGACCACGGCACCTCCCTCGACCCGGAGCAGCTCGGGCGACTGCTGCCGGTCTTCGACACCTCGCTGATCACCCGGGTCCTCGGAGCCGAACCCCCGCCGCAACCGCCCGCCGCCGTTCCCCCACCGGTGGCCGCCGCGTACCGGACGGTCGCACAGGACCGGGCGCAGCGGGTGCTGGACCACGCCATGTCCGCAGCATCCGGCGACGCCACCGAGCCGGCCCGCACACCCTCCCTGGAGGAGACAACATGACCCCCACCGACACCACCGACACCCCCGCATCGCCGGGCACCGGCGTCGCGCGCACCGTCACCGATGTCTTCCAGCCACGCAACGTCCTGCTGGTCGGCATGCTCGGCATCGGCCTGGCCGCCGCCGGTCACTGGACCGGTCTGTTCTGGGGGTTCCTCGGTGCCCTGTGTGCCGGGATCGTTCCTGCCGGGTACATCGAATGGGAGCGCGGGCGCGGCACCTGGGGCGACCGTCATGTCGTCGACCGCGCCAAGCGGGCCCCGATCTTCTTCGTCATCCTCGGTTCCGTAGGCGCCGGTTCGGTGGTGATGGTCCTCGGCCACGCCCCCACCGGCATCCTCGTGGCGATGCTCGCCCTCTGGGCGATGACGGTGATCCTCCTGGCCGTCAACACGGTCTGGAAGATCTCGGTGGACGCCGCGGTCGCCTCGGCCGTCGTCGCACTGCTCGCCCCGGTCCACTCGCCGTGGTGGCTGCTCGCGTACGCGATGACGGTCGCCGTGTGCTGGTCGCGTGTCGCGCTCGGGTACCACTCGGTGGCGCAGACCGTCGCCGGGGCATCGCTGGGGGCCACGACGGCGGGCGCGTTCCTGTTCGTGTGACCCGCGCCGGTACGCCGGGCAGGCCCCGTCCGGCGCTTGAGGACGCAACCCTCACCCCGGTGGTGACGGAAGAACCACAGTTGAACCGATCGCCCGCGGGGTACAGGTGCCCCGTGCCGAACTTCGAGATCACCACCGCAAGCGCCGACGACCTCACGATGCTGACCGAATGGGCCCACGCGGAGGGCTGGAATCCCGGCCTGACCGACCGCCACGCCTTCTTCGCCGCCGACCCGTGCGGCTTCCTGGTCGGCCGGCTCGACGGCGAACCGGTCTCCTGCGTCTCCGTGGTCCGCTACGGCCCCGGCTTCGGGTTCCTCGGCTTCTACCTCACCCGTCCCGAACTGCGCGGCCGGGGCTACGGCATCCAGCTGTGGCGGGCCGGCATGGCACGGCTGGACGGGCGCAACGTCGGGCTGGACGGCGTGGTGGCCCAGCAGCCCAACTACCGTAAATCCGGCTTCCGGTCCGTATGGACGAACATGCGTTACGAGGGTCTGCCCCCCACCGCCCCGACCACCCCGCCCGGCACCGCTCTCGTCGATGCCCGCACCCTCCCCTTCGGCCAACTGGCCTCCTACGACCGCCGCTTCTTCCCCGCCGACCGCGACAGCTTCCTCGCACCGTGGATCGCCGGGCCCGCACGCACCTCGCTCGCCGCCGTCCGCGACGGGGAGCTGCGGGGCCTCGCCGTGATGCGCCCCTGCCGCACGTCGTCCCGCATCGGCCCCGTGTACGCGCAGTCGCCCGAGGTGGCGGGCGCCCTGGTCGGCGCGCTCGCGGCCACCGACCCCGGCACCCCGGTGGCGATCGACGTACCCGACATCAACCCGGCCGCCGTGCACCTCGCGGAACAGCTGGGCCTCACCCCGTCGTTCGAGACCGCCCGGATGTACACGGGCCCGACGCCGGACGTCGACCACACCGGACTGTTCGGCATCACCAGCCTGGAGCTGGGCTGACCTGTTGTCCCTTCCGGCGGCTGCCCGGATCAGGAGGTGGCGCGGGGGCGGTCCATGTCCCCGCTCCACCGCGCATCCGCAGCCGGGCCCGTCACGTCCTCATCGGCCGGCCGGGCCGGGACTTCCCCCTCAGAGCCTGTCGGGTGACCTCCGACCGGGCGGCCACGCCCTGGCGCGCACGCTTCCCGCGTTGTCGTCAGTCACCGACTCCCCCATAGCTGAAGGCATGGGGGGACCCCCTTCGCGTCGACTCCCTCCTCCGCCTTGGAATCGCACGCACCAGATCGCGTCCGCTATCCGATCGGAGGTCACCCGACAGGCTCTCAGTGCACGTGCGGCCCCCCGGCCCCCTCCGGCTTCCCGCGGGGCACCAGCAGCCCGGCGACGACCGAGCACGCCGCTGCCGCCGCCGCGCACACCGTGAACGCGTCCGCGAACCCGCTCACCGAGCCCGCCGCCCCCTCGATGCCCGCCGCGGCCACCGTGGACACGACCGCCACCCCGATCGACCCGCCCACCTCGTGGAACGTGTTGACGACCCCCGAGGCCAGCCCCGCCTCCTCATGCGCGACCATCCCCAGCGCGGTGGCCGTGGCCGTGACGAAGACCGCCCCGAGCCCGAACGCGGCCACCGCGAGACCGGGCAGCAGCCCCCCGTACACACTGCTGTCCGCACCCACCCGGGTCAGCGGCAGACAGCCCCCGGCCGCGATCACCATTGCGCCCACCGCCGTAGCCCGGCTGCCGACCGTCCCGACCAGCCGGGACCCGATGTGCGCACCGATCCCGACCGCCACGGCCACCGGCAGGAACACCAGCCCGGTGCGCATCGGTCCGAACCCGCGCCCATGCTGCAGGAAGACCGACCCGAGGAAGAAGAACGCAATCAGCAACGCGGTGGCGAACAGCATCAGGAACGCCCCCGCGAGAACCGGCCGCCGGGTGAACATCCGCAGGTCCATCAGCGGCTCCCGCGCCACCCGTTCGACCGCCGCGAACGCCGCGTACAACGCCACCGCGCCCACGACCGGAACCAGTGTCCCGGCCGCACCCCAGCCGGAGCCCCCCGCCGTGACCAGCCCGTAGATCAGCGATCCGGTACCGGCCGTTGCGAGAAGTGCCCCGGCCACGTCCAGCCGCCCGGTCGAGGGCCGCTCCGACCTCGGGGGGACGAACGCCGGCGCCGCCGCCAGCAGCGCGATCCCGACCGGCACATTGACGTAGAACACCCACTGCCACCCGGGCCCGCTCGTCAGCGCGCCCCCGGCCAGCACGCCGATCGCCGATCCGGTGCCGCCGATCGCGGCCCACACGCCCAGCGCCTTGTTGCGTTCCTTGCCGTGGAACGACGTGGTGACGAGCGACAGCGCCGCGGGCGACAGCAGCGCCGCCCCCACACCCTGGGCGATACGTCCCCCGATCAGCGTCGCCCCGCTGCCGGCCAGCCCGCAGACCAGCGAGGCGGCGGTGAAGACGACCAGCCCGGCGAGCAGGGTGCGCCGGGCCCCCAGCACGTCCGCGAGCCGCCCGCCGAGCAGCATCAGTCCTGCGAAGCACAGCGTGTACGCGGCGACGACCCAGGTCAGCGCGGTACGGCCGAGGTCCAGGCCGACGGCCATGTCGGGCAGCGCGACGTTCACGACGGTCACATCGAGCACAAGCATGAACTGCGCGACACAGATGAGCGCGAGCATCATCCACCGCCGTGGATCAGCGGGTGGATGGTCGTGAGCACGGTCGGCAGGATGGGCCGGATGGGCCGGATGCAGGGCGTCGTGAGTCATGAACTGAACTGTACGGCTCAGTTCATATGAACTCAACTGTTCAGTTCAGGTCGCTGTTAGCATCTCCCCATGAACGCGAAACCGACGCCAGCCGGTCCCCGCGCCGAGGCCAAGCGGCAGGCCATCGTCAAGGCCGCCCGCGAGGCCTTCCTGCGTGAGGGTTTCGGCGTCGGCATGGACGTCATCGCCGCCGAGGCAGGCGTGTCGAAAGTGACCGTCTACAACCACTTCGGCAGCAAGGAGGCGCTGTTCACCGCCGTCATCACGGGCGCACTCGACGAGCCCCTCGGCGGCCCGTCCACCCAGGCGCTCGCCGATCTCCCCGGCGCCGCCGATCTCCGCACGGCCTTCCTCGACACGGCCCGTGCCTGGGTGTCCGCCGTACGCGGCAACGCCGACGTCATCGCCCTGCGCAACCTCGTGGCCGCCGAACTCCACCGCTTCCCGGAACTCGCCGGGGCGTGGCAGCACCACGGCCCCGCGGGTCACCATCCGGCCGTGGCCGACGCCCTGCGCAGCCTCGCGGAACGGGGCCGGCTGGACATCCCCGACCTCGAAACGGCGATCATTCAGCTGTACGCGCTACTGGTCTTCCCTCACATGGTCTTCAGCTCGTACGGAACAGCCATCGACGACGCCATCACGGACCGTCTGATCACGAGCGGCGTCGACATGTTCCTGGGCCACTACGCCCCCGGGGTGCGGCGGCTCGCAGGCGGGGGCCTCAGGTGAGCGGGTGCGATGTCCGGCCGGACGCCTCGTCGATCTCGTCGTGCGCCTTCGTCAGCATCTTCATCGCCAGCTCATTGAGTGCTCTGGCTCCCGCGATCTCCTCGCCGACCCTCGGCTGTTCCTTGTCGGAGGGGTGACGGCTCGCATATCCATGGGCCCGCACCTCGTTCCCGTCCGGAAGCCGCACCAGGGCGGCCGCACGGGTGCGGTGGGAGTCCTCCTCGAATTCCATGTCCACATGCCACCCGACAGTCGTCTTCGTCATGACGATCACCTCCCTACCAGGGTGCGCCCGTTCCCCCGCCCCTGCACCACGACACCTCCCCCACCGCCCGCTATAGGCTCCGCGTCATGAGCGTCGACGTAGAGATCGTCCAGGAAGCGACTCCGGAGATCGTGGCCGCCTTCGCCCGGCTGTTGCCCCAACTGTCCTCGACCGCCCGGCCACTGGATCACGAGGCGGTCGACCGGCTGGTGCGGTGCGAGACGAACACGGTGCTCGTCGCTCGTGCCGCGGGCGGCGTCGTCGGAACACTGACTCTGCTTCTGCTTCCCGTGCCGACCGGGCTGCGGGCCCGTATCGAAGACGTCGTGGTCGACACCGAAGCGCGCGGGCAGGGGATCGCGGCCCTGCTGACACAGGAGGCGCTGACGCTGGCCCGGGAGGCGGGTGCGCGGACCGTCGACCTCACCTCCCGGCCGGACCGCGCCGCCGCGAACCGGCTGTACGAGCGTCTGGGCTTCCGGGCGAGGGAGTCGACGGTCTACCGATTCCCGATGGACGGCCCGGAGCCGCGCCCGGTCCGGGCGTAGTCCGGCCGAGGTCCAGCCGGTCGAGGTCGAGGGTTCCGTGCGTCGCCGGAGCGTCCGACGGGAGCCGGAGTGCGGTCGCGACCGACTCGGGGAGCGGGGCCAGGCCCAGCAGGCCGGTGGCGATCAGTGTCGTCAGCGCGTGCCAGGTCCGGGCGCGCCGGAGCATCGCGTGGTCGCTGCGCCGGATCGCGACCAGACAGGTGTGGGCACCGGCGCGGCGGGCGCGGCCGGTGAAGGACTGGGATGCCCGGGGGTTCGTGATGCGGTCGCGGGTGCTGTGCAGCAGGACGACATCGCGGCCGCCGAGTTGGGTGACCGGATCGTCGGCCGGACACCACGGGGCGAGGCCGACCACCCCGCGTACCAGCGGATGACCGGCGGCGCGGAGGGCGGCGCGGGCGCCCATCGAGTGGCCGACCAGGACCACCGGGATCTCGCCGGCCTCGCGGCGCAGGGTGTCGAGGGCGGCCAGGACGTCGTGGAAGGGGTCCTCGCGGGGGCCGTTCCAGCCGCGGTGGGTGTAGCGGGCGGTGTGTACGAGAACGTCCGCCTCGCCGTCGCCCGTCGCCGCTGCGATGGCCCGCGCGAACGGGCGCATCCGCACGGCGGGCAGGTTGAGCGGGCCGGGCGGGGGCGGGCCCAGGCCCGTCTCCGCGCCGCCGTGCAGCAGTAACACGGCCGCGGACGGGCGGACGGCGGACGACGGTTCTGTCATGCGTGCCTCCTGGTGCGGGAGCCGGACCCGTAACGAGCATGCTGTACGAACACGAGCCGGAAGACTTCCGCAGCACCGGACCACGGAGGAATCGACATGGGATCGTCACCACAACTCGGCAGTACCGTCCAGGACTTCACACTGCCGGGCGGTGCGCTGACCGGTGAGACGTTCGAGCGCCGCGACTACACCCTCTCCGCCGCACGCGGCCGTGCCGTGGTCCTCGCGTTCTACCCGGGAGACAACACGGCCGTGTGCACCAGGCAGCTCTGCTCGTACTCCTCGGGCATGGAGACCTTCGGCGAGCTCGACGCGGAGGTCTGGGGAATCAGTCCACAGGGTGTGGACAGCCATGAGTCGTTCGCCCGCGCCCACGGGCTGCGGATGCCGCTGCTCGCGGACACCGGACGGGAGATCGCCCGGGCGTACGGCGTCGCGGCGCCCGGGATCGGGGTGCGCCGCGCGGTCTTCCTCATCGGGCCGGACGGCGTACTGCGCTGGAAGCATGTCGCCCTGCTCGGAGCCACGTTCCAGTCACTGGACACACTGACCGAACACCTGTCCGGCATCAAAGACGCGTAAAAGATTGCCGGAACCCGGCAGTATCCGTTGCCGGGTGTGTATGGGATCATCCAGCCAGTTCGACGGAAATGTTCGGGGGAGTCATGTTCGGGGGATTCCGGAGATCGGGGAGGGTGATCACGTGACCTTGTTTCTCGGTCTCGGCATTGCGGGAATCGTTCTGCTCGCCCTGTCCCTGATCTTCGACGGCATCCTCGAAGGTCTCTTCGGAGGCGTACTGGACGGCCTCTTCGACGGCCTGCTGTCCCTCCCGGTCATCGCCGGATTCCTCTCGATGCTCGGCTTCGGCGGTGCGATCGTGCTCGGCACCACCGACGCCGGTACGTTCATCGCAACCGCCGCCGGAGTGCTGGCCGGGGTCGTCGCGGCCTGGCTGACCTGGAAGTTCAGCCGGGCCCTGATGCGGGACCAGACCAGCGTCACACCGCGCGGCGACGATCTCGTCGGCACGTCCGGGTCGGTCGTCACGGCCATCCCGGCCGACGGTTACGGCGAGGTCCTGCTGCAACGTGCCGGTCAGACAGTGAAGTTGGCGGCGAAGAGCCCGGTGCCGGTCGAACGCGGCACCGAGATCTGGGTGGAGGCCGCACTGTCGACCACCTCGGTCGCGGTCCGCCCCGTCGAGCGCTGACCACCGCCCGAGCCGATACACCGCCCGAAATCAAGCTGCCGTCCCCGCAGGGAGGCAGGGGGGACACCCTTATGAGCCCAGTCGTGACCGCAGTCATAGGAGTCGTCGTACTCCTGGTACTGCTCGCCCTCGTCGTCATCACCCGCTACAAGGTCGCCGGGCCCAGCGAGGCGTTCATCATCACGGGACGCCGCGGCAAGAAGTCGACCGACCCGGTGACCGGCCGCACCAGCATCGACAACAGCGGCCAGAAGGTCGTCGTCGGCGGCGGAGTCTTCGTCGTCCCGTTCGTCCAGCAGAAGTTCACCCTGGACCTGTCCAGCCGGCACATCCCGGTGGCCGTGCGCGGAGCCGTCACCCTGCGCGGTGTGAAGTCCAACCTCGAAGGCGTCGCGATCGTCAAGGTCGGCGGCAGCGAGGAAGCGATCCGGGCCGCGGCACAGCGATTCCTGCAGCAGCAGGACGGCATCGTCGGCTTCACCCAGGAGGTGCTCTCCGGCGCACTGCGCGCCATCGTGGGCCGGATGTCGGTCGAGGACATCATCCGTGACCGTGCCGCGTTCGCCGGCCAGGTCGCGGAGGAGGCCGAGGCCAGCCTCTCCGGTCAGGGCCTGATCCTGGACGCCTTCCAGATCCAGGACATCACCACCGAGGGCTCCTACCTCGAAGACCTCGGCCGCCCCGAGGCCGCCCGCGCCAAGCAGGAGGCGGACATCGCAGAGGCGATCGCCAAGCGCGCCTCCGAGCAGGCCCGGCTCAAGGCCGCCGAGGAGATCGCGATCGCCGAGCGGACCTTCTACCTCAAGCAGGCCGAGATCAAGGCCGAGACGGAAGCCGCCGCGGCCAAGGCCAATGCGGCGGGCCCGCTCGCCGAGGCGGCCCGCCAGCAGGAAGTCCTCGCGGAGCAGGAGAAGGTCGCCCAGCGCCAGGCCGCACTGACCGACCGCGAACTCGACACCAAGGTCCGCAAGCCCGCCGACGCCGCCCGCTACCAGGCCGAGCAGGAGGCCGAGGCCCGCCGGATCGCCCAGGTCAAGGAGGCCGAGGCGGATGCCGAGCGCTCCCGGCTGACCGGTCAGGGCGAGAAGCTGCACCGCTCTGCCCTCGCCGACGCCGTACGCATCGAGGGCGAGGCGGAAGCCGCGGCCATCGCGGCAAAGGGCGCGGCCGAGGCCGAGGCCATGCAGAAGAAGGCGGACGCGTTCGCGCAGTACGGCGACGCGGCCGTGCTCCAGATGCTGGTCGAGGTGCTGCCGCAGGTCGTCGCCAAGGCGGCCGAGCCGCTGAGCGCCATCGACAAGATGACCGTCATCTCCACGGACGGCGCGAGCCAGTTGTCGCGCACGGTCGCGGACAACGTCGCCCAGGGCATGGAACTCCTGAGCTCCACCACGGGAGTCGACCTGGCAGCCCTGCTGAAGAACCTCAAGGGCGGTGCGGCTGCCACGGCTTCGGCCGATCTGTCCGACCGGGCACCCGACGCCGCCCCCGCCGCATCCGTCAACGGGAAGATCGAGATCACCGGCTGACCCGGCCGCACCCCGCCCGTGCCCGGCCGGCACCGCACCGGCCGGGCACGCGCACGTCCGGACCGGTGGAGCCCGGCGTCAGTCCGCCAGATCCACCCGCACCGTCAGCAGGTTCGTGCCCAGGGCCCGCACCACGGCGCTGTTGTAGCGGGGCAGCCTCTTGAGCCGGGCGCGGGCGTCGTCCTCGGGGAGGGGGTGGGCGGTGCCGGTGTGCCACTGGCCCTTGATGCGGACCCGGACCCGGGGGTCGGCCTGGATGTTGCGCACGTACTGCGACTTCTCGCCGTACTCCGAGACCAGCCAGAACTCCTGGCCGACGCGGCTGCCGCCGACCGGGGTGCGGCGCGGGAGGCCGGAGGCGCGGCCCGTCGTCTCCAGGAGGGTCTGCGACCGCGACTGTCTGGCGAGCGGGTTGACGACATGCCGCTGGAACGACGTGACCACCCGGAACTTGAGCTCTCGGCTGCGCGACATTCTCGGCCCTTCCGCCGGTTGCTGCGGTCGCCCGGAAGGCGGCCTCGGTCACACACCGGCCCGGGTGAGTTTAGACCGCCCACTGCCGGTCGGTCTTAGCCGTGGGCCCCGCCCCGAGCCCGTACGCCGGAGGTGGCGGGAGCCTCCGGATAAGGTAATGCGCAGCTAAAGAGATCGCCAAGTACGTCAATGAACCGCCGTACCTCTCGGGAGGAAGCCATGGGAACCCACCGCACCACGCTGCCCGGAGTCGGTGTGCAGTACGACTACACGACCGAGTCGGGACAGCACATTTCCGTCGTCGTCCACCACGACGGGCGGCGGTTCATCGGCTTCTACGACCAGGACGATCCTGATTCGTGCCGGCTCTCGGTACCCCTGACACCGCAGGAGGCCACCGGTCTCGCGCACCTCATCGACGCCGCGCCGATCGACGCGGTACGGACCGAGGGCATCGATCTCGTCACCGAGCACATACCGCTCGGGACGCGCTCTCCGTACGGCGGGCGGCTGCTCGGGGACACCCGGGCGCGGACGCGGACGGGGGCCTCGATCGTGGCCGTGCTGCGGACGCACAGTGCGCACCCGTCGCCCGGGCCGGATTTCCGGCTGGCCATCGGGGACACCCTCGTTGTCGTGGGTACGCGTGAGGGCGTCGACGCGCTCTCCGAGATCATTGCGGAGGGCTGACCGTGCACGACACGACCGCGCTGCTGGTGGAGCTCGGCTCCGTCATCCTGGGCCTCGGAATCATCGGACGGTTCGCCGGGCGAATAGGGCTCTCGCCGATCCCGCTCTATCTGCTGGCGGGGCTCGCCTTCGGGGAGGGCGGGCTGCTGCCGCTCGGAGCCAGTGAGGAATTCACCGCCGTCGGCGCCGAGATCGGCGTCATTCTGCTGCTGCTCCTGCTCGGTCTCGAGTACAGCGCCTCGGAGCTGGTGACGAGCCTCAAGACGCAGTATCCGTCCGGCGCCGTGGACTTCGTGCTCAACGCGACCCCGGGGGCGGTGGCGGCGCTGCTGCTCGGGTGGGGGCCCGTCGGAGCCGTCGCACTGGCCGGTGTCACCTGGATCTCGTCGTCCGGGGTCATCGCGAAGGTGCTCACCGATCTGGGGCGGCTGGGGAACCGGGAGACGCCCGTCATCCTCGGTGTTCTGGTCATCGAGGACCTGTCGATGGCCGTCTATCTGCCGCTGCTCACCGCGATGCTCGCGGGCGTGGGCTTCGCCGGGGGCAGCATCGCCCTGCTCATCGCGCTCGGCACCGTCGGGTTCGTGCTCTATCTGGCGCTGCGGCACGGGCGGCTGATCAGCCGGGCCGTGTCCTCCGACAATCCGGAGATGCTGCTCCTGGTCGTGCTCGGACTGACCGTCCTGGTGGCCGGCGTGGCACAGGAGTTGCAGGTCTCCGCGGCCGTCGGGGCGTTCCTGGTCGGTATCGCGCTCTCGGGCGAGGTCGCCGAGGGAGCGCGCAAGCTGCTGACGCCGCTGCGGGATCTGTTCGCCGCCGTCTTCTTCGTGTTCTTCGGACTCTCCACCGATCCGGCCGAGATTCCGCCGGTACTGGTTCCGGCGGCGCTGCTGGCCGTCGTCACCGTCCTCACCAAGATCGGCACCGGGTGGTACGCGGCCCGGCGGGCCGGGATCGGTTCGCGCGGGCGGTGGCGGGCCGGCGGAACGCTCGTCGCACGCGGCGAGTTCTCCATCGTCATCGCCGGCCTGGCCGTGGCGACCGAGCCCCGTATCGGGCCCATCGCCACCGCGTACGTCCTCATTCTCGTCATCGTCGGACCGCTCACCGCCCGCTGGACCCAGCCGGCCGTGACCCGGATCCAGGCATGGCGGGACCGGAACGGCAAGGACGGGACACGGGCCGGTGAAGCTCCCGCGGCCCGTCCGGCGCCCGCCGTGCAGGAGGAGTTCGCCTCCTCCGCCGACTGAGAGCCTGCCGGGTGACCTCTGACCGGGCGGCCACGGCCTGGGACGCACGCCCCCAAGGTAGTCGATGCCGACCGCGAGCCCCAGCATCAGGGCGAGCGTGGTGGTCGTCGTGGACATCCCGATGGCGACGATCGAGGCCACGCCGACGCCTATGCCGACGATCGCGGTGAGCAGCGGGAGGCCCGCCGCGGCGAGCGACCCGAAGGTGATGAGCAGGACGACCGCGGCCGCGGCGACGCCGATGAGTTCGGTGGTGCCGCCGAGCTCGGCCTCCGGCTGGAGGGCCGAGCCGCCGAGCTCCACGGTCAGGCCGGCGTTCCGCCCGTCCTTCGCGGCGTCCTCCAGCGCCTTGGTGGTGGCGTCGGTGAGTTCGGTGGTGCCGCCGAGCTCGGCCTCCGGCTGGAGGGCCGAGCCGCCGAGCTCCACGGTCAGGCCGGCGTTCCGCCCGTCCTTCGCGGCGT
>NZ_JBIURV010000011.1:0-22356 GCF_044741025.1 Streptomyces sp. NPDC088246 | reverse complement strand
GTCCTCCAGCGCCTTGGTGGTGGCGTCGGTGAGGTCGGTGCTCTGTGCGTCGTACGAGATGGTGGAGTACGCGGTCGTGCCGTCCTTGCTGACGGCTCCGGCCATGTCGAACGGGTTGAGGGCGCCCTTGACCTGCGAGCCGCCCGCCACATCCGCGACGATCTTCTCGATGGCGCCCTTGTTCGCGCCCGCGGTGACCTTCTGGCCCTTGGGCGCGACGAAGACGATACGGGCGTCGGCGCCGTTGGAGTTCTGGCCGGGGAAGCGCTGATCCAGCAGGTCGAACGCCTTCTGCGACTCCGTGCCGGGCATCGAGAACCCGTCCTCGGGGGCGGCCGGCGCCTTGGCCGCGGCGAACGCGCAGGCGGCCAGGACCACCACCCACAGCAGGGCGACGAGCCGGCGTCTCCGGAAGGAAAAGCGGCCCAGCCGGTAAAGGAAGGTAGCGACGAAGGGGCGCTCCAGTCTGGATCGGGCAACAGGTCGGCGGCGCGAGTGCCGCGCTCCGGCCGTGCCTGGGCCGCGCCGGGGCACGGCGGGGCCGGAGGAATGCCTCAATCCTTCGTGAACAGGGGCGCCATCGTCGTCGTCCGCCTGCATGCAGTCGTACGTACTGTCGATGCAGTACGGGGGTTGTGCGCCGTACCTCTTGAACAGGACGTTCCGGGTGTGTCGCACCATCCCAGGGGCCCACCCCCCTTTGCCGGGGTCGGACCCCGGCGCTCGCGGGAAGTGCGGGCACGATCGCCCCATAGCGTACGAGTGCCTGATGCAGGCCGGCCATGGGCACGCCGTGCCATGGCCGTGGCCTGCACACGCAGCGCGGAGTTCGTTGTTTGGTCGGAGCCGTTGCAGCGTCCCGCGACGACGGCGTACGGGGTGTCGGCCGGGATCATCGCGTCGGCTCGGCTGCGACTGAGAGGGGTTGTTGCTGAGCGAGGTGCCTACCCGGCCGATTGCCTGTCGGGCTGTCCGAAGTCCTGGGTCCAGTAGTTGCCGGGCTGCGCGAGGCCCACGCCGATCTCCTTGAACGAGCAGTCGAGGATGTTGCGCTTGTGGCCGGGGCTGTTCATCCAGCCCGCCATGACGCTCTCGGGGGTGGTGTAGCCGTAGGCGACGTTCTCGCCGTACGCGCTCCGGTCGTATCCGGCGTGCGTGATCCGGTCGCCCGGGTCCGAGCCGTCGGAGCCGGTGTGGGACATGTTCCGGTGGGATGCCATGTCCGCGCTGTGCTTCCGGGCGGCCTTCGTGAGTTTCGCGTTCAACGTCAGCGGCGAGCAACCGACCGCGCTGCGCGCGCTGTTGACGAGCTTCAGCAGGCGGGCGGCTTCCTTCGCATGAGCGCCGGAGACGGCCGAGGCGGCGGCGGAGGAGGGCATACCCGCGGCTTCTGCGGTTTCCGCGACGCCGAGGGCTCCCACGGCTCCCAAGGCGACGACAGCAATGGCCATCCCTCGGCGGGACCTCTTCGCGTGGTGCTTCCTCATGTGTGTGTGACCTCACTCGATACTCGATGTTCGCGTGGGAACGGCTTCAAGAGGGTGCTGCGGGAAGCGTCTGACTCGTGAACGACCTGCACGTAGCCTGGCCTCCGGCGTCCTCGCCGCCTCCGGCGGTCCGCACCTGGCCCACGCTGCGACGAGCAAACCCGCATCGGAACGTTCCCTGTTGTCGGTGACGGGTGTCAGACATTTCCCTATAAGTGAAGACTTTTGATCGCTTGGTGCATTGCAGACTCGCAGGGGTGAGGTCGAGAATTCCGTACGCGTCTGAGCCCACTTCACCGCGGTCGCGGTGAAGTGGGCTGATTATCGGACTGTTTTCGACGTTCTATCGGGCCGTTCCGAAGTCCTGCGTCCAGTAGCTGCCGGGCTGCGCGAGGCCCACGCCGATCTCCTTGAAGGAGCAGTCGAGGATGTTGCGCTTGTGGCCGGGGCTGTCCATCCAGCCCGCCATGACGCTCTCGGGGGTGGTGTAGCCGTAGGCGACGTTCTCGCCGTACGCACTCCACTGGTAACTGGCGCGCGTGATCCGGTCGCCCGGGGCCGAGCCGTCGGAGCCGGTGTGGGACATGTTCCGGTGGGATGCCATGTCCGCGCTGTGGTCCTGGGCGGCCTTCGTCAGCTTGGCGTTCATGGTCAGCGGCGAGCAACCGGCCTTGGAGCGCTCGCTGTTGACGAGCGTCAATATGCGGGCGGCGGCACCGGACGCCGGAGCGGCGGGCTTCGGTGTGCTTGTGGATGCGGCGGGCTTCGGTGCGCTCGCAAGTGCGGCGGGCTTCGGTGCGCCCCCATGTGCGGTATGGGTCCGCCACGCTTCCGCAGCCGGCTTCTCGTGGGGGGCGAAACAGGCCATGGCGGCAGAGGGCACACCCACGGCTCCCACGGCGACGACCGCGACGGTGATCTTCCGGTAGGACGTCTTCCTGCGGTGCTTCCTCATGCGTGTGACCTCGCTCGATAGTCGCGGAGCAGCTCCGGCCGGCTCCGCGCGCTCCCGCGCCCTGGCTCGCAGGCGCCTTGCGGTCGTCATTCTTGGAACGGCATTCGGGGCGGGGCAACAAGGGGAAGTACTACCCCCGTCCATAGATCCGGACGGCGCTTGAAACGGGCGCGTGAGCGTGCTGGCGACGGCCGTCACGCATCGGGATGCGCTGTTGCGCCGTCAGAAGCCCTCCCTCGCCCGTCGAACGGGCGGGAACGACGAGCGGGCCGCATGCTGACGGAGCTCGCACGCGCATATCTGCGCCAAGACGGACAAACGGCACCAAGCCATCGAGGCGGCATCTACTAACCAGTGCCCTGAGCCACGAAAAGCCCTGTGTCCGATGTCACTGGCAGCCTGTGCAACCATTCGCCCCGGTCCACTCCCGCGGTCATGAATGACGGCGCGTGCCGGCCAGTCGGCGGTCAGCGGGAACGCAGGGTTGTAGACCGTGCGGGCGCAGCGGTCGAAAAGCTCCGCGAACGCGCTCGGCTCCCGGCCCGTGCCCGGGTACGCATATCTGTGCTCACCGTCGCTCAGCTGTCCGGCACCCCGGGGAGGGTTCCCATGACCCGCGTCACAGAAGGGGCGCGGTCGGGGCTCGTGAGCACCGGGGCTAGCGCATCGCCCCGGTCCCCCCGGCGTCGCGGGTCCGGCGGGTCGCGGCCGCGACGGTGGCCATCAGCTCCGCGTCCAGGACGGACGGATCGGCCAGCCGCGTCGGGGCGGCGTACGAGTTGAGCAGTGCCTTCGTGACGCGCAGGGCGGCCTCGGGGCGGCGCACGATGGGCTTGGCCCACGCGGTGACCGCCTCGTCGAGGGCGTCCGCGGGCACGATGCGCTGGAGGACCGACAGTTCGTACGCCTCGGCGGCGTCGAAGGCGCGTCCGGTCAGGATGAGTTCGCGCGCACGGGCGGCGCCGACCTCATGGATCAGTCGGGGCAGCACGCCGCCCCAGGCGGTGGGCAGCCCGAGCGCCAGCTCCGGCAGCCGGAAACCGGCGGTGTCGGCGCCGACGCGCAGATCGCAGGCGAGGGCCAGCGCCAGTCCCGCGCCGATCGCCTTGCCCTGGATCCTGGCGATGGTGACCGCCTGGCTGGTGGAGATCGCCTCGCAGACGCGGCGGGCCTTGTCGCCCGCGATCCGGATGCCCCGCCCGGTGGGGTCCTGGTCGAGCCAGTCGGCGAACTCGTTCCGGTCCCCGCCCAGGCAGAAGTCGTCCCCGGCACCGCTGAGCACCAGCACCCGGACGTCGGGGTCCGGTACGGTCAGGACCGTCAGCAGATCGTCCAGCATCGCCTCGGTGACCGCGTTGCCGGTGTCGGGGCGGTTCAGCTCCACGCGCAGGACGGGGCCCTCGCGCACGGTGCGTACCGTGCTCGGCCGCCGGTACGGGGACAGGTAGTCGGGGAGCGAGAGCTTCATATCGCCACGCCCAGCGAGGTCACGCGCCTGAAGACCAGACGGGACGCGTAACCGGGCCCCGTGACGGCGCGCAGGGTGGGGAAACGTTTCAGGAGCTGGGTCAGGAGCGTTCGTGCCTCAAGGCGGGCGAGGGCCGCGCCCAGGCAGTAGTGCACACCGCCCCCGAAGGTGAGGTGGGTTCCGGTGCGCTCGATGTCGAAGGAATCCGGGTCCTCGTTGCGCCGGGGGTCGTGGTTGGCGGCCCCGTACATGACGTGGACCATGCTGTCCTTCGCGATCGGCACGCCCGCCAGGACCGTGTCGTCGGCGGCGATCCGGGTGTTGATGTGGATGGGCGGGTCGTACCGGAGGACCTCGTCGACGGCGGCGTCGATGTATCCGGGGTGCTCCGCGAGCCATGCCCACCGGCCGGGCTCCCTCAGCAGCAGCCCCACCATGGTCGACAGCAGCGTCGCGGTGGTCTCCAGAGAGGCGATGGTGACGAACATGGTGAGACGGTAGAGGATCTCGTCCGCCGCCTCGCGGTCGGGTTCCATGGCGTCCCAGGTGTGTATCCAGCCGGTCAGGACATCGTTGCCAGGGTTCGCGCGGCGCTGTTTCACCAGGTCGGTGAAGTACGCGCGCAGATGAACGGTCGCCTCGGCGGACACGGCGAGCTCGCTCTTGGTGGGCAGCAGCTCCTGGGCGTGCACCTGGTTGTGGGTGATCTCCAGGATGTGGGGGTAGTCCTCGGGCGGGATCCCCAGCCAGGAGCCGACGGTGCTGATCGGGAGCTGCTCGCTGACCGTGCTGACGAAGTCGGTCTCACCCCAGCGCAGTTTGTCGGCCAGCTCGTCGAGGAGCCGGGTGACGTCCTCCTCGACCTGAGGGGTCAGCCGCTGGATGGTGGAGCGGTCGAAGAGGTTGCCGAGGCTCCGCCGCTGGCATGTGTGCTCCGGCGCGTTGAGGCGCGAGAGCGTCTTGGTCATCTCCTGCGTGGCGACCGCGTCCCAGCGCTCGGTGTCCGCCTGGCGTTCCTGCCAGGCGAAGTCCGGTGCCAGCCAGTTGCGGCCGCGCAGCACCTCGCTGCATGTGTCGAAGCCGGTGACGAAGTACGCGTTCCAGGGAGCGCGTACGACATCACCCATGGATCTCAGCTCGCCCAGGAGGGCGTAGGGATCAGCCTGCCCCTCCGGCGATTTGAGGCGCCGTAGGAGGGAAATGAGGGCACGGCGGTCGACGGTGGTAGGCCTGTCTGTGCCACATATTGCGCTCACGCAGAGTTCCTTGTCCTGGGCCCATGGTTACGGCCAGAACCTACCCCTCCGCATGTATGCGCCATGCGTCGTTCTTTGTTGCCCGTGTCACAGGCAAATGCCTTGTTGACCCCTTGCCATATGCTGAACCGTCCCTACGTCGAACCTGTATGACGCTCCGATAGGCGCACAAGTCGTCAGAACCCGTGTGCCGTCCCTCCGTCACACGCGGAAGACGTCCAGGAAGGAACTCCACCAGCCCTTCGTCTTCTTCTGCGGCTCCACGTGGTCGTAGCGCGCGGCGGGAACCTCCTCGGAGGCGGTGATCCGGGACGAAACGGGCGACGGTGCGGCCGTCGCCGCATGGCGCGCGGCACTCGGGCTGAACCGGACCGGCAGGGACACCAGCGCCCGGTGGAACGGGCCCGGCCGCCATTCGACCGCCGAGGCCGGCACGGCGAGGGTGAGGTCCGGCACCGTGTTGAGGATCTTCTCGATCGCGGTGAGGGCGATGAGCTGTGCGGGGGACTTCGCCGGGCAGACGTGGGGGCCCGCCCCCCAGGCCAGATGGGCGCCCTTGCTCAGGGTCTGGCGGGCATCGGTGAGCGCGGGGTCGCTGTTCGCGGCGGCGAAACTGATCAGTACGGGGGTGTTCGCCTTCAGCGTCACTCCGCCGAGGTCGACGTCCTGGACCGGGTAGTGCGTCGCGTAGTTGGCGATCGGCGGGTTGTTCCACAGCACGTCGTCGAGGGCGTCCTCGACCAGCATCCCCGTCCCTCGCCGCTGCGGCCCCCCGGTGTCGTCGGACAGCATGAGAAGCAGTGCGTTGGCGATGAGATTGCGTTCCGGCTCGATGCCCGCGCCCATCAGCATGACGAGCTGGTCCTTGAGCTCCTCGTCCCGCAGGCCCGCCGGGTGCTGGATGAGCCAGGACGTGATGTCCTCGCCGGGCTGCCGCCGCTTGAGGGCGACGAGCTCCATCAGGCACTCCGTCAGCTCGGCGTTGGCCCGCAGTACGTCCTCGCCGTCGAAGATCGCGGACATGCCACGGGTCAGCCGGTCGCCGATGTCACCGGGGCAGCCGAAGAGCTGGTTGAACAGCAGCAGCGGCAGAAGCTTGGCGTAGTCGCCCAGCAGGTCGGCGCTGCCGCGTTCGATGAACTGGTCGATGAGGTAGTCGGCGATGCGCTCGACATCCCGGCTGAGCCGGGTGGTGTTGAGGCGGCCGAGGCTCTCGGTGACTGCCTTGCGCAGGCGAAGATGCTCGGTGCCGTCCGTGAACAGGCAGTTGGGCCGGTACGCCATCATGGGCAGCACCGGACTGTCGAGCGGTACGCGGCCCTCCCGCAGCGCCGCCCACCGCCGTGAGTCACGGGCGAAGAAGGAGGGGTTCTGCAGGACCCGGAGCGCGGCCTCGTGCTGCACGACCAGAGTGGCCTCCACCCCGGGAGCCAGCTCGATCGGAGCGGCGAGCCCGTGCGCCCGGAACTCGTCGTACACACGCTGCGGATCGGACGCGAACTCCGGCCCGTAGAGCGACTTCTGCCGCTCACCGTGCATCGGGCACCCGGTGGGGGCGCTGTACGGGGTGGCTCCCGGCTGAGAGTCCATGTGTGATTCCTCGGTGTGATCGCGGGCCTCGCAGGGCCCGGACGGTGGACGGAAAACGGGGCTCGGGCCCCGTGCCGGCGTACGGAGCAGAGGTCAGGCCACCCGCACGAGAAGGTGCTGGACCAGATGGATCAGGGCCTGCGCGGACGACTTCTCGTCCCGGGCGTCGCAGTAGACGACCGGGGTGTCCGGCAGCAGATCGAGAGCCTCGCGCAACTCCTCCTCGGCATGCCGGGAGTACGGGTCGAAGCTGTTGACCGCGACCGCGTACTCCAGCCCGTACGTCTCGACGAGGTCGATCACCGGGAAGGTGTCGGCGAGACGGGCCGGGTCGACGAGGAGCAGCGCGCCGAGCGAGCCCCGCGCCATGTCCTCCCACAGCTCGACGAAGCGCTGCTGGCCCGGCGTACCGAACAGGTACAGCACCAGCTCGTCGCCGAGCGTCAGACGGCCGAAGTCCAGCGCGACCGTTGTCGTCACCTTGTCGGGCGCGCCCCGCAGATCGTCGATGTGGGCACTGGCCTGCGTCATCCTCTCCTCGGTGCGCAGCGGAGTGATCTCGGAGAGGGTGCCGATGAGCGTCGTCTTGCCCACGGCGAAGTGTCCGACGACGAGGATCTTCGCCGCACGCTGTACCGCGTCCGGCACATAGATGTTCTCAGCCGAACCGGACGTGTAGTCCATGCAACACATCTTCGAGGATCTTCCTGTCAACGAGCTGAGCCGGCGGGGGCGCCTTGCGGCGCATCAGATGACCCTGATCCGCTAAATCGTTCAGCAGCAGCCGTGCCACTCCGACGGGCAGCTCCAGATGGCCCGCGACCTCGGCCACCGACAGATAGCCGCCGGAACACAGCTCCCAGATCGCCCGGACCTCGGGGCTCGGGTTCGGGGGCTGCTGCCGGTCGGGTGCGATGGTGACGAGAGTGACGAGGGAGAGACCCTCCGCATCGGGCAGGCCGCGCCCGCCGGTGATGACGTACGACCGGACGAACCCGCTGCTGACCGCCTGCTCCTCGCCCGGCGTCGTCATGCGCCGCTGCTTCCGGCGTTCTGGCGCGGAGGTGTGGTCATCGCCTTCCCCAGCGCGGCGACCTGCTGCTGCATCCGGAAGGACATGGCCTCCATGTCCACGTCGGCCGCGGCGGCCGCCGCCAGATAGGCGCCGGTACCGGCAGCGATCAGGAAGATCCAGCCGTGCTCGTACTCAAGGAGCGTCTGGTGCCAGCGGCCGGGGGTCTGGGCGCCGATGAAGGGGGCGACGGCCCGGCTCAGCGACTGCATGGAACTCATCGCCGCCGCCACGGTCTCCGCGTCGTCCCGGCCGATCTCACTGGAGTTGGCCAGCAGCAGACCGTCGGCGGAGACGAGGATCGCGTGCCGCGCGCCGGGTACCTGGAGCACATCGTTGAGCACCCAGGACAGATCGGGGTTCACTGGAACTCGGGTCCTTCCATCGTCGTCGTGTCACGCCCGGTCCGTGTTCCGCGCTGGAACGCGCCCAGGCGGGAAGCGGTCTCCTCGTTGCTGCGCACCGGCCCGGGCTCGGTCGACGGCACCACTGACACCGGGCTCTTGCGACGACGCTTGGGCAGGCCACCGGCGGTGGTGAAAGACCCCGTCGGCTGCGGGGCGGGGGCCGGATGTGCGGCCGGAGGGAACAGGGGAGTCGGAGGCGGCGTGGGTGCCTGGCGGCGGGGGAGCGCCGACACATCCGCATCGTGGCCACCGGTGACCACGGGGGCCGCAAGGGGCGCCGGGGGTGCTGGTGCATCGCCGGTGAGAAGCTCGTCGGGCAGGAGAACCACCGCGCGTACGCCTCCATAGGGGGATACGGAGTCCACCGAGACCTGGAACCCGTAGCGGGCGGCCAGCACGCCGGAGACGGCGAACCCGAACTGTGGGGGAATGCCCAGACTGGAGACGCTGATCGCGGCCCGGGGCGCGAGGAGAGCCGCCGCGCGGTCCTTCTCCTCCTGGCCCATGCCGAGACCGGCGTCGTCGACGATGAGGCAGACGCCCTTCGGGACGGCCTGGATGTTGATCTCCACCGGAGCGCCGGGCGCGGAGTAGTTGGTGGCGTTGGCCAGCAGCTCGGCGAGGACCACCGCCACCGGTTCCACGGCCTTGCTGACGACGGAGAAGTTGACCTGCCCGTTGACCCGGACCCGGTCGAACTGCCGGATACGGCCCTGGGCGCTGCGGGCCACGTCGAAGACGGACGCGACCGTCTCCCTGCGCCCGAGCCAGCCGCCGCACAGCACGGCGATGCCCTGCGCGCGGCGCCCGAACTGGCTGTTGGCGTGGTCGATGGCCATCAGGTCGGCGAGCATGCTGGGGTCGTCGCCGTGCTTCTTCTGGGCGTTCTCGATGACCACCTGCTGCTCGTCCGCGAGCCCCTGAAGGGTGCGAACGGCCGCCTTGAGGACGGCCTTGGTCTCCTCCTCGGCGTCCTTGCGGACCTCGCCCAGCTCGACGGACTGACGGTGCAGCAGACCGGTGTGGGTGAGGTGGAGTTCATCCCGCTGCCGTTGCAGCGTGTCGCGTTCCCTCCGGAGGTCGGCGTTCTGTCTGCGCAGTCCGATGTTGGTCTTGCGAGCCCGCAGGACGGCACCCACAGCGACCAGTGCTACGACAACCAGTGCCCAGAAGAGAGGGCCCTGTGCAAATGTCATGAGACTCACTTCAAGTGCCATGGCTATGGAAACGGCTTGACGCTCCCTCAGCTGCGGTACGGCCCGGACTCGTTGAGCCACGGATTGTGCCGCGCAGGGAAGGTCCCTCCGAAAGTGGGGCCGAGGAATTCATCCCTCCCGGAATGCCCCCATATGCCATCAGCCCACTGGAAGTAAGATGATCTTAGCATCGGCCTCTTGGGTAAATGTCAAGACCAACACGCCAGTTGCACGCTTGACGCGGAATGTTCACATCCGGGCAGGGGCGCCGCCCCCGCCACCCCTCCACCACCCGGGCCTCCGGCGACGGGATATGGCGGATATTCAGGGCCGTAAGGGGACCTTACGGAGCTCGCAGGGCTGCGGCAGCTCGCTCACGGAGTCCGCGAAGTGCGCGTACGGGCGGCGACCGGAGCCGCTCGCCCGGTGCGAGCCGCACGAGCCTTCTGCTGTGACGGGGGGTGATCGGTACGAGAACGAGATCTTCCGGGGCCAGTGGCCGTGAGATCTCCGGCAGGGCCGATGTCCCCGCGCCGGCCGCCCTGGCCGCCTGGGCCCTCGGGCTGGTCCGCCGGCCCCTCCATGGCCCACCTGGACCCGGTCGGGGCGGCCGCTGTGTGGCCGAATCCTGCAGAGATCTGTCATTGCGGACATTACGGCCGTGAGCGAGGGTTGAGGACATGAGCAATGCCCCTCCGGTCCCGCATCTGGTCGTGATCCCGGTGTTCCCTGGAGTCAACGCACTCGATGTGACCGGACCGGCCGAGATCTTCGCCCTGGCCGGATGCTGCCTGAAGGGCGGGCGCCGTACGACGTACGGGTGGTCGGGGAGCGCCGCGGTGACGTGGCGACCTTCTCGGGCGTACGGCTCTGCGTCGACGGGACGTTTGCCGGGGAGCGGGAGAGGCCCGACACCGTACTGGTGCCCGGCCGGATGGACATCGGTCCACAGGGGCCGGTGCCGCGGGTCGACGAGGCCGTGGTCGCGTGGCTCCGTGAGGTCGGGCCGGAGGCCGGCCGGGTCGCTTCGGTGTGTGCGGGGGCGCATGTGACGGCGGCCGCCGGCCTGCTCGACGGCCATCGCGTCACGACGCACTGGGCGACCGCCGCACGCCTCGCCGCGGAGTATCCGGAGATCGAGGTCGAGGCCGACCCCATCTTCGTACGCTCGGGGCGGATGTGGACCAGCGCCGGACTCACCTCGTCGATGGATCTCGCACTCGCCCTGGTCGCCGACGACCACGGAGACCGGGTCGCACTGGAAGTGGCCCGGATCATGGTCATGTATCTGCAACGACCCGGCGGTCAGAGCCAGTTCAGCGTGCCGCTCGCTCAGCAGGCGGGCGGCCGGGACGATGTGCGGAGCCTGCGCCTGTGGATCGGTGCGCATCTGGACGCCGACCTGTCGGTGCCCGCGCTGGCTTCCCGGCTGGCGATGAGCGAGCGCCACTTCGCACGGACCTTCCACGCCGAGACCGGCAGCACGCCCGGTGCGTTCGTCGAGGAGATGCGCCTGGAGGCCGCGCGCAGACTTCTGGAACGTACGGACCGGGTGCTGGACGACGTGGCGCGAGCCTGCGGTTTCGGCTCCGTGGAGACCCTGCACCGGGTCTTCCGCGATCGCCTCGGCACAACACCGGCCGCGTATCGGCGCCGTTTCCGGACCGCCGCGCACTGACCGTCACGACCCCGACCGCCATCGGCGTCGCGACACGCGGCGTCGAGCACTCCCGCAGGCCGCGCCACGCGGCGACACGACCCCACTCGGAAGGATCCGTCATGAAGATCACCGTCACCCACATAGGCACCGCGACCGTCCTGCTGGAGATCGGCGGCCTGCGCCTGCTGACCGACCCGGCGTTCGACCCCGCACCCGCCGTGTACCGGCACGACCCGGTCACTCTGCGCAGCACCAGCGGCCCTGCGATCCCCGCGTCCGAGCTGCCCCGGGTGGACGCCGTGCTGCTCAGCCACGACGAGCACCCCGACAACCTGGACGCCACCGGCCGCGGGCTCCTGGCCGGCCGCCCCGTACTCACCACCGCCGGCGGCGCAGCGCGCCTCGGCGGTGACGCCCGCGGCCTGGCACCGCGGGAGACCCGGACGCTGACCGTCGGCGACGGGACTCTGCGGATCACGGGCACGCCCGGTCTGCACGGTCCCGTCGGGGACGTCACCGGTTTCGTCATCGAGGCGCCGGGCGAGGGCGAGGCCGTCTACATCTCCGGCGACACCGTCCACATTCCCGAACTCGACGAAATCGGCCGACGATTCACGATCGGCACCGCCCTGCTGCACCTGGGGGCGGCGCGCATCGAAGCCTTCGGCGGAGGCGAACTGATCACCATGGACGGCGCACAGGCCGCATCACTCACCCGCTCGCTCGGCGCCCGCAGGGTGATCCCGGTCCACTACGACTCCTGGGACCACTTCACCGAGGGACGCGAACAGATCGCCGCCCGCTTCACCGAGGCAGGCCTCGCGGACCGCCTCCACTGGCTCACTCCGGGAATCGCCGAACCTCTCGACTGACACGGCGTCACCACCACCGTTGTCCGGCCGTCGGTCACCGTGCGGCGTGCGCGGCCTCCGGCCGGTCGAGGAACTCGCACACGAAGTGCCAGTGGTGGCCGGTGAAGACGTGCTCCGGCGCATCGGCGGGGAACCGGACCGTCAGCCGGATGTGCAGGCCGTGCGGGCCGTCCCCGAACTCGTGCATGACGCGCGCGATCTCGGTGCCGTCGGCGGACCACGGGGGAGGGCAGACGGGGGTCGGGCCCTGACGAGGGGCTCCTGACGAGGGACCGGCGGCGGTGTCACGGCGCGCCCGCCCCTCCCGGGACCTCGGGTCACGTGCATGCGGGAGCGGGCTCTCGTCACTGTCGGCGACGGCGCGCGGAAACCAGGATGGAGATCAGCCAAGGGGAAGCGCCCCGGGGCACGAACCCCGGCCTCACAGGGCCGGCCCGATGACACAGGAGATCTCATGAACCTCTCGCAGAACACCGCGCAGCCGACCGACGCCCAGCCCAAGGCCGGCCTGACCCTGTCCCGCAAGGCCGCCCTCGGCGTCGCCGCGGCCGCGGTCATCGGCGGCTCGATGTTCGCCCCGAGCGCCTTCGCGGCTTCGGATTCCGCGCCCAGCCACTCCGTCGAGGCGGGCTGCGGGGACTGCTACCCGGACGTCATCTGATCCCGGCAGTCATCCGACTCCGGAAGTCGTCCGGCGCCGGCAGCGATCCGATCCCGGCAGTGACCTGACCGGGCGGCCAGCCGGCCCCGGAGCTGTCCGACTCCCGTAGTCCCCTTCGGATCCGACCCCCGACAGCGCCCTGACGGGGCCCGCCGGCCACCCGGCCGGCGGGCCCCGCAGCCGGAGCGTGAGCAACGTGAGCAAGGAGAGTGAGCCGTGAACTGGCTCGAACGCTGTGTTTCCGACGCGGAACGGTTCCTCAGTACGCAGTGGCGCCAAGGGCCCGTCGTGCTGCGGCCGGACGATCCGCCCACCGAGATCCTCACCCCCGCCGACCTCGACGACCTCATCGACTCGGGCGCCCTGAGAGTGCCCTACGCCGGACTGTTCACGATGGCGGGCGCTGTGCCGGAGGCCGCCTTCTGCCCGCCACGCGTGGTGGCCGGGCGGTATCTCGAAGGCTGGCTGGACCCGGAGCGCGTACGGACGCTGATCCGGGAGGAGCGGGCCACCCTGCAACTGCGCTACGTCAACCACTGGTACCCGCCGGTCCGGCAGCTCACCGCCGGTCTCTCCGAGCAACTCGGGCGGCTGGCCGAGGCGTTCTGCTTCTACTCGCAGCCCGGACGTTTCGGCGCCGTTCACCGCGACGACGGCGACATCCTCGTGCTCCAGCTCAGCGGCGCCAAGCACTGGCAGGTGTTCGGCGGCCCCGCCGACGCGGGCTGGCAGCCCGTACGGGAGGACGACCCGGGCCCGGTCCTGCTCGACACCGTCGTACGGCCCGGCGAGGTCCTGTACGTCCCGAACGGCTACGCCCACACCGCGCAGGCCACCGAGGACGGCCCCTCGCTGCACCTCACGATCGCGCTGCGCGAGGCCGGCGCCGGGCACCTGCGCGCGGAGCTGCAGTCCCTGCTCTCCTCCGGCCTCGCCCTGCCCGCCCGCCCCCTCGGCGACGCGGATCTGACCGGGACGGCCGCCGCCCTCCTCGACCACTTCCGCGACAGGCTCGACAGCGCGAGCGCCGAGTCCCTCGTGCACAGCGCCCGCCTGCACGCGTACAGCAGCCGCCCCACGGCCTGACCGGCCGGAGCACCCGACGGAGAGTGAGACCAACGATGGACTGGCTGAAGCGATGTGTCCGGGACGAGCAGGAGTTCTTCGCCATGCACTGGCGTCGCGCACCGGCCGTGCTGCGCCCCGACGACCCCCCGGTGGACCTCCTGGACACCGCCGAACTGGACGGCCTGCTCGATGCCGGGCTGCTCAAGGTGCCCTACATCGGGCTCGTTCACGAGGACAGCCACGTACCTGCCGAACGGTTCTGCACGCCCCGGGTGGTGCTCGGTGAGGTGGTCGAGGACTACGCGGACGCGGAACTCGTGCGCCGGCTGGTCGACGAGGAGCGGGCCACCGTACTGCTGCGGTACGTGGACCAGTGGCACCAGGGCGTACGCGCGCTCACCACGGGTCTCGCCGGGCAACTCGGTCTCCAGGTCGAGGCGTTCTGCTTCCGCACCCCCGCGGGCACCCAGGGCCGCCCCCTCCACCGCGACGACGCCGACGTCCTCGCGATCCAGATCAGCGGGCAGAAGCGCTGGCGCGTCCACGCCGGACCGGCCGACGGGAACTGGGAACCTTCCAGGGAGGACGGCGATCCGGGCGAGGTGCTGCTGGAGACCGTCCTTGGACCCGGCGAAGTCCTGTACGTACCGAGGGGGTTCGCGCACCATGCGGACGCGGTGGGCGACGCTCCGTCCGTCCATCTCTCGCTGACCGTACGGGAGGCGGGCACCGCGAACCTGTACGCCCTGCTGCAGGCCCTCCTCGCGGACGGAGCCGTGATCCCCGGCCGGCCGCTCGACGAGGATGCGCTCACCGATGCCGCCGAGGCCCTGATCGGCCACACCCGACGCACCCTGGCGACCCTGACCCCCGAGGCGCTGGTGGCCCACGCGCGCGCCGCCATGCGCGCGACGATGCCGGCCGCGGCATGACCCGTCCGGCCGGTGCCGGTCCCTGAACCGCCGCGCGGCCCCGCAGCCCGCAACGCATGGCTCGCAGCTCGCAGCCCCCGAAGCCCTTTGTGCGCTCGGGGGCTTTGCGCAGTCCTGACGCGACAAGATCTTTTTTGCCCGTTCCTTCTGCCTATTCTTGCCCGGGGCATCCGATGCGCCGGTCGGCACCACCCGTCAGACGGCGACGAGGGGGGTACGTGGAAGGGCAGGAGCAGGTACGCACCGGGCCGTTCGAGGCGGCCCGGGGGCTGGGCGAGAACGACCTCGCCGTGTACGGCTGGGTCCTCGAACACCGTACGGGAGACCCGGAGGCCGTATCCGAGGCCACCGGGATCTGCCCCGAGGAGGCCGGACGGAGCCTGGAACGGCTGCGGCGGGCCCGGCTGTTGCACGCGCAGAACGTTCCCGGGGGCTCCCTGGAGCTGTTCGCGGTAGCGCCCGAGACCGCGCTGGCGCAGTTGGCCGCGCCCGTGGAGGCGAAGATACGCGAACAGCAGGACAGGCTCGCAGGTATGCGCCAGGACCTCGGTCCCTTCGTCGCGTGCTACCACCAGCGGCATTCCCGCAGCGAGTCGTTGGAGCTGCTGGAGAACGTGCAGGACGTCCGCAACACCCTCAACCAGGCGTCGAACCGCTGCCGCAAAGAGGTGCTGACCAGCCAGCCCGGCGGCGGGGCGCGGGACCCCGAAGCGATGCGGGAGGCGCTGGTGCGGGACCAGTCGATGCTGGAGCGCGGCATCCAGCTGCGTACGCTCTACCACCACACGGCCCGTTTCAACGGCCCCAGCCAGGCCTACGTGGCCGCCGCGTCGGCGCTGGGCGGCAAGTACCGCACCGCGCACGAACTGTTCGGCCGGCTGATCGTCTTCGACCGCGAACTCGCCTTCATCCCCGTGCAGGACGACAGTTGGGGCGCTGTCGTCATACGGGAGCCGTCCACGGTCAGGTACCTCTGCGAAATCTTCGAGCAGACCTGGGACCGCGCCACCCCGTTCGCCGATGCCGTCAGCCAGGGCCTGGAAGAGGTGTCCCGGGAGATCCACGAGACGATCGTGCGGCTGCTCGCAGCAGGTCTCAAGGACGAGGCCATCGCACGCAGACTCGGCATGTCGCTGCGTACCGCCCGTCGGCACATCGCCGACATCATGGAGGAGCTGGACGCCACGAGCCGCTTCCAGGCCGGCGCGCACGCCGCGGCCCGGGGGCTCCTGGCGAACACCGCACCCGAAGCGGAATCGCCTGACGGCCCGGTCGTCTGACGGCCGTCAGCCGACGGGCGGCCGTATCCGTTTGTGTCCGGACCGTGCTCCCGGTAGCGAACTCACGCGACTGGCCCGGGGGCCGTCCGGTGGCGGATGCTGTCAGCAGAGACCGCGCGGGACGCTTCCCGCACGGCGCTTCGGCGGCGAGTACGAGGAGGGACATGGACGGCCGGCCCCTGGCACCTCCGGCACCCCGGGCGGAGAGTGAAGGCGCGCTCCATCTGCGGGAGTTGCTGCTGTTCCTCTCCGTGCACCTGGGCCGGGCGCCCGGCGTGATGTGGCCCGAGCACGAGCATCCGGCCTTCGAGAGCCTGCAACGGCCGGAAGTACTCGACGACCTGGCCGCCGAACTCGGCCTGCGTACCGGCCTGGTCACGAGCAGCCGGGTAAGCCGCACATGCGAGGGGGCACGGAACCCCGCCGCACATCTGGTGATCCATCAGACCGAGGGCGCCGGGTCGTGGCGACTGCGCGGCGACCGGGCCGATGGCGGCGCGGGTGCCTTCCGGCACCGGCTGCGGTCGGGCGAAGTGCTCTACATTCCGGCACGCTGGTCCTGGACGGTGGAACTGACGCCGGGAGCGCAGTACGTGGTCACCGATCTGACGCCGCCCGGCAGTTAGGCCCTGCCGGCCCCGTGGGCGCAGGGTGCCCCGTGGGATCAGCCGCCCCATGAGGTGTCGCACGTGTGCACCGTTCCCTGGCCCGGCAGTTCCCCGTCCGCGACGTTCCATCCGGTGGCCGGGTCGCCCGAGGTCCCCTCGGCGGAGACGTGTACCGACGAGAGCGCGATGCCGCCGCAATCGATGTCGGCGGCGTGCGCGGGGGAGCCGGGCTGGAGGACCAACAGGGCGGCGGTGGCGGTGAGGAGCAGGGCAAGGCGCTTCGGCATGATTCCCCCCAGGGGCATGGTGGGGCCCGCCCTTTCGGCGGGCCCGCTCCGGTTCGTGCGGTGTGTGACAACACTGGCTCAGGCCCGTCGCGTATGGACGGGAGCGAGCCCCTCACCAAGGTGCGTGACCGCAAAGTGAAGGGGGCTCAAATATTCTCAGGCCGGTGGAATTCCGGCGAATGTCCGGTCCGTGCGCGGACTGTCAGGCCAAGTAGCCCCGCTGGATGGCCAGCACCACGAGCTGGGTCCGGTTGGTCGTGCCCGTCTTGTCGCGGAGCCGGCGCAGGTGGGTGTCGACCGTGTGCGGGCTGATGCCCAGCCGACGGCCGATTCCCCAGTAGGTCTCGCCTCCGGCGAGCAGTGTCAGGACCTGGCGCTCGCGGGGGGTAAGTGTGGGCTCGCAGACAACGGTGTTCAGGGTGTCCGGCATGGCGGGCTCCTCCTCGTCGACGGGTGTCCGGCGGGCGCGCTGTCGGGCTGGTCCCGTCCGGGCATCCACCACACTGGGCCACCTGCGAACCGCCCGCGAGGGGCCGGACGCCTCATCAACCTGCCTGACAGCAAAGCGAGGTGGCGACAAAGGGGGGCGAAGCGCTCTGCGTCGTTGCGGGTACGGGCGCAGGGCCGACGCCGGACCGGCGTGGGGCGTCGCGGGCGGGCCCACCCGCGACGCCCCACGTCGGAAAGGTCAGGACCTGACCAGAGTGATCTGGGAGGTGTTGTCACCGGCGTTGACGGTCACCGGGTAGTCGCGGTCATCCGCCGTGCCGAAGTGGCGCAACGTTGCGGTGCCTGGCCGGAAGTCCGTGCCGGGCTCCATGGCAGTGACGGGGATGGTCACCTTCCACGGGACCGGGCTGCCGGGAGTGCAGTCGACGATCTCGCCCTCGTGGCCGACCGCCTCCCCGCTCTTCCGGGTCTGATGGATGAGGCCCGAGAGCGAAATGCGGGCCGGCTTGTTGCAGGTCGCCGAGCCGCCGACGGTGACCTGACCGGACTTGGTGCCGATCGTTCCCTCGGGGTCGAGGTTCAGACCGATGGCCAGTTCGGCCGGCGGTTCGGCGGTGCGGGCGTGCACCTCGCCGCGCAGCGGCACCGCGGAGCCGTTGCAGTACTGCTCGAAGGTGGCGTCGAGCTCCCGTATGTAGCCGTAGGGGCCGTAGGAGATGTGGGAGATGGTGAAGGACCCGGTGCTGGTGCTGCACCACCGGTCGTCCGCGCCGAACTCCGGTTTCGGGTCGTCCGGCTGGGCGTAGGGCCAGCGCGAGGCCCCCGTGTAGGTGGCGCCGTCAGCCAGTTTCTGGCCTTCGGGCGCCTGGAGAAGGAGAGACCAGCGCTTGCCTTCGGGCGTGACGATCGTGACGCTTGCGGCATTCTCGCTCTTGGGCCCGGTGACGTCGAACATCTCGACCGATACCGGTCGAGATCACCGACGAGGGCACGACCCCGTTTGTCGACGTGGTCGCCAAGGGGCTCGGCCTGCCCGGGCTCAGGGTGATCGAGACCGGCGGTGATGTGTATGCCTCGGAGCGCCAGCAATGGGACAGCGGCAACAACGCCGTGGCCCTGGAACCGGGCGTCGTCTTCACCTACGACCGCAACACCCAGACCAACACCCTCCTGCGCAAGGCCGGCGTCGAGGTCATCACCGTCGTCGGCGCCGAACTCGGCCGCGGCCGGGGCGGCGGTCACTGCATGACCTGCCCCCTGGTCCGGGACGCAGTCGCCTTCTGACACCTCACCGCCCGCGACCGTTCCTCGCCCTTCCGGTACCGGCGTCCAGGTGATGGTCCAGTCGGACCGCGGTCGGCGGCGCCGGCCGCTGCCACTGCCGTACACGTGATCGGCCCACTTCGAGGCGCTGCTCGGCGCCGGCCACGATCCGGTGGCGCGGTCCACTGCCGGGCCGGGCCGGGCCGGTCGGGCATGGGGCGGGGCTGGAGCTGCCCGACGGCCGCGCGGCGCGGCTCGGGCCGGACGGCGCGGACCTGCCGGGCGCGCCCGCGCTACGCCTCAGGGGCCTTCTGGTGCGGTCCGGACACCAGACAGGCCCCGGGCCACCGTCCCGGGGCTCGTCTGCGCGACCCCGCAGCGTCAGACCTCGCCGCGCAACCGCTGTGCCTCCTCGGTGAGCCAGGCCGGACGGACCATCTCGACATTGCGTCCGACGCCGTCGGCGGCCCGGTCCAGCGCGTCGGCGGCCGCCTGCGGGTCGGGCACCGTCCGGGCGTGGGCGGCTTCGGCGAGGGCCTGTGCCGCCGCGGCTTCCGCCGCCCCGGCGAGCTGCAGCGACGTGGCCGCCCGCTCGGCTGTCTCGGCCGCCTGCCCGTACCGGCCGTCGGTCCAGTACGCCCACGCCATGTTGTAGAGGCAGACTCCCTCGGTGCGCGGATTCTCCATCGTCGACGCCGCTCGGAGCGCCGCCTCCAGCGATGTCAGAGCTTCCGCGACCCGCCCCAGTGCGAGCATGGCCACGCCCTTGGCGTTGAGCGCGTAGTCCGTTGCTTCCTGGATGCCCGCGTCCCGGTAGGCACGCACGGCCCTGTCGCCCGCTGCGATGGTCTCCTCCCAGCGGCCCATGGCCAACAGGGCTGTGAAGCGGGCGTTCCATGAACGGGCCTCGGTGAACAGGTCCCCCGACGCAACGGCGAGTTCGCTCAGCCGGTCGGCACCGGCAAGGGCCGCCGCCCCGTCGCCCAGAGTGCTGTGGGCGAGGCTGAGATCCAGGACGGCATGCACCTCGGCTTCGGCGTCGCCGTTCTCATGTGCCAGGTCACCGGCCCGGGCGAGCGGTCCCATGGCGGCGTCGAGGCGGCCCAGCTGACGGTAGGCGTCGCCCAGGCCGAACATGGCGTTCTGCAGCGCACGGCGGTCATCGAGGCGCTCGGCCATGCCGGCCGCCTCGGCGAACAGGCCCGCCGCGTCCGCCAACGGGCCCGCGCTCAAGCGGGCGTACCCGAAGCTGATGAGATGGGCAAGACGCGCCCGGTCGTCGGTCAACTGTCCCTCCAGTGTCAGGTGCATCGAGACGGCCGCAAGCACCGAGCCGTGCCAGACCATCCATTCGCTGATCGCGCCGAGGACCAGTGCGGCGCCGTCCATGTCCCCGGCGCGCACACGGTGGTCGAATTCGCGCCGGTACGGCTGTATGTCGTCCAGGGCGCGCCAGTTTGCGCGGGGCGGTTGGACATGCGCGTACCAGTCGGCCGCCCGCCGCTCCGCAGAGCGCCGTCCCAGCGCACCATCGCGTGGCATGGCGCCGTACGCGAGGTCGGCGTCCATCGGATGCAGCGCGAAGGTGCGGCTGGCCCGGTCCACCGACAGCATGCGCATCTGCAGCAGGCGGGACAGGACCGGCGCGACGGCGAGCCCGGGATCGAGGCCGGCCACGATCCACTCGATCGCCTCCCGTGGCACGGGCGTGCGCAGCACCGCGAGGACGTTCAGCACGGTGCGGCCGTCGGGGCCGAGCCGCTGGTAACGGTCCTGGGCGAGCCCGGCGACCACGTCGCCCCGCAGGGTGAAGTCCTCCAGTACGTCCTGCAGCGTCGGCAGAGTCAGCATGTCGTCGGCCATGGCGCCCACCAACAGCTCCAGTGCGCGCGGAACCCCGTGGACGTGGACCGACGCCTGCAGCAGCTGATCGTCGGACAGCTGCGCCAGGCCGAGGCTGCCGTCCTGGTCGAGTTCGCGCAGCAGCGCCACGGACTCGGTGGGCGGCAGCCCGTCGGACAGCTCGACCTCCGCGGCGAAACGGCGCAACTCGGGCGCGAGGCGCAACGGTATCTGCGAGGTGACCAGCAGCCGTGGCGTGGATCCGGCCCGGAAGAGGCAGTCGAGGAAGACCGCCAGTTCGTCCTCGTCGTCGAGCCGGCCGTCGTCCTGGAGCCGGTCCTCGAGGTTGTCCATCAGGATGATGAAGAGCTGGTCGCCCATCGCGGCGAACAGCTCGCCGAGCTTGTCCTGCACGGGGCGGTTCGTGGCCCAGATGTCCAGCAGACGGGTCTCGCGATCGGAGCCGAGCACGCGGGCGCAGTCGAAGTAGAGGCGTTCCAGGGAGATCCCCGACGTACGGGTGCTCAGATTGACCAGCCCCGACGGAACCGGAACCCGGGCGTGGCCCGGCCACTCACCCTGCTCCAGCATCTCCATGACCTTGGCCGCGACCGCGCTCTTGCCCATGCCCCGTCGACCGGTGACGGTCACCATGCGAATGGCCGGATCCGAGAGGTGGCGGCCGATCATCTCGCGTTCTTCAGCACGGTCCTTGAACAGTTCGAGCCCATGCGTGACCGGCAGCCCGATGACCTTGGAACCTGCCTGTGCAGGCGCGGAATCCGCAAGGGCCGGCCCGGGGCCCACGTCGGGCAGCGCCCGGGGGTCGGCGATCGCCAACAGTCCGGCCAGCTCTCCCCGGCGCGGCTCGCCGACCCGGCTCAGGGTGTGGTCGATGCGTGCCGCTGTCAGCCGGCCCAGCCCTTCCCATCGGTGGTGTTCGGCGACCACCCCGACTATGTGGGACCCGGCCCATACGGCGGAGCCCGACATCCCCGACCATGGCGACACCTTGGGGTCGGGGTCGGCAGCCGCCACCGGAACGGTGATCTCCAGGGTGCCGGTCCTCAGGTTGGACAGTGCGGCCACGGTCCCGTCCGCCTGGTGCAGTTCCCGGAACTGCCTCCCATCGGCGCCGCGGCGGCGCTTCCACAGCGGGAATCCCGCCGCATGCACATCGACGACGGCATGACGGTCGTCGCCGATGCGCCCGAACGTCGCGGGAACGACGGGGGCGGCACCCGGCGGAGGCGCGAAGGCCAGTACAGCCACATCGGTGTCACTGTCCGACCAGGCCACCTCCGCGGCCGCGATCCACTGCCCCGGCCGGTCGGCATCGAATCGCACCTGCACGCCCGCGGCCTCGGAGACCACATGGAACGCGGTCAGCACCGCCGTGTCGCCGACCCGGTAGCCCGACCCGCGCCGCCCGCCACCGGCGGTGGTGGTGACGATGACCTCCGCGATGCGGTGCGGGTCCAGACCACCGCTCACGGCCGCCCTGTCAGTCCTCACCGAGCAGCTCGTCCCCGGAGATCAACGCCATCCGGTCCGGCGCGTCCGCCCGCACCGGCTGCAAGGTCAACGTGAGCTTCTGAGTGACCGTGGCCGACCGCTTCGTCGTCGCACTGGCATCGAAAACCCAGAACCTCACCTTCACCCCCGGCTCGTGGGTCCGCTCCACCCCCACGGTCAGCTCCAGCTCCACCCGCTCAGCCTTGAACCGCAGGTCGGCGTCCTCACCGGCCGACATCGCCCGGCTCAGCTCCTGGCGCAGCTGCGCGATCATGTCCGCCAACTCCACCGCATCATTCACAAGCAGGGCCCCCAACCGGCTCTTGTGGCCAACTACCGACTGACCAGAGCCACATCATCACGCATCAGCCCCCCGGCCCGTCCACCTCGGCGGGTCTGTCAAAAGAACGGTGTAACTCGGGTTGTTGAGGGTTACTGTCGGGCTGCGGAGAGTCGGCCGTCGAAGGTGATGTCGAAGGCGTTCAGT